>JAUVOA010000078.1 GCA_030599445.1 Atribacterota bacterium
CAAATTATATTTTTATATTATTTATAATTAGGGATCTTTTCTTTGGATATAAACATTTAATGAGACACAAAATGAAATATCTAATCCCTTACGAAAAGTTAGAAAAAGTTATCGAATTATTGAGCTAGTACATTTGTCCCTATTTATTCACTAAAATTGCGATAAATGAATGAATCCTGAAAGAATTCATGAATTTTGAATGATAGTATAAAAGAAATCATAACAATAAAAGCGGTCGAAAGAACGCTTTTATTGTTACTGCTTTATATATTATTGTAATTAATCACCTACAACCCATCTTTCCAAAGCATTTTTCCTGTAGGCATCTTTTTCTGCGGGAGTGGCTCCCCAATTAAATTCAAATATGGCTCCATCCCAGTCTCCATATGTTGGGTTAGGCAACACAATAAATTCTATACCGAATTTATCTTTGTCTGCTTCGGCAGCAGCATTTCTCTCTTCTAAAGTTGTATGATAGTAATCTTCTGAAAAATCGTTACAATTGTCACCCAGGTAAAAGATTACTTCATACTCTTCTAAAACCATATCCCTTCTTGGCTGTTTATTGCTGGTATCTGTTCTTAGCATTAGATGTTTTTCGTCCACATTGGGAAATCCTAGATCCAAGAGATTTTTCATTGTTCCTTCGTAACCAGGAGCTATTTTTCTATTGGTTACATAAAAAGTTTCTACTCCCTGTTCATGAGCATAGTTTAAAAATTCTACTGCACCAGGTATAGCCTTGGCTTCAGCCGCCTGCATCCAGACATCCCATGTTTTTGAAGAGTAAGCGTTTTCTGTCCCTATCAATCCTGCTTCATAGGCGCTATTATCTATAACAGCTTCATCGCAATCCACAACGATTGCCAGGGGTTCAATAGAAATACCTTCAGCTAATTTTTTATCTATCAGAATTTTTGCCAAATTGAATGCCTGATAGCAGAGAGCCCTATATTCTGCTGCAGTTTGCATCCACAAAGTTGCCATAACCAATTGTTCGTTAAAATCTTTAGTCGTGTAAGCCGGTCCTAATCTTAAAACCTCACCAATATAAATTTTCCTAACATCCTCGATGTTATTATATTCTGCTAAATCTCGCCAGTTTATACCTAATTCTGCTCCAATTTTTATTAAACTGTCACCAGGTTGAACTGTGTAAGTTTCACTGTTGGCAAATGCAATAGAAGTCACCAAAACAACAATCACTAGTACTTGAGAAATCATTCCCAAAATTTTTCTTGATTTTTTCCCAAACATTTTAAAAACCTCCATTTTATTTTATTTTTTAGAACTTAAATATAATATAAGATAAGAAATGCTCATTATCCTTCTTTTATTGATAAATTTTTAGTAAAATCTATAATACGATAGTATTCATAAAGCGCTTTTCGTCTTTAATTTGAAAAAATAAATTAATGCTTATCGTTTTAATGTGACAAGGGGCGGTTCTTTGTCACACTTTAATTCTCGATACTATACCTATAAATGGGGACACATTCTATTTTTTCTATGGTTTAGCTTTCCACTTTACGAGGTCATCCTTTAGAACGTCTATCTACAGCAATACCTAAAGTTTCAACCATCTGGATAAGAAACTCCTCAAGTCCTATAGATTTTTCGCTAAAAGTTACCGAATTATCGAGCTAGTACACCTTTCCTACTTTTTATTTCTCAATCACCCTAAATCCTTCTTTTATATGAATGTTCTAATATTCCTACCACCGGAAATTTTTCAAGCATTTCAGCTCCATGAGGAGCTACTTTTAGATCCTCAGTTAAGTCTAGACCGGCTTTGTGCAGAACTTGGTGTTTTCCTTTTTTCCATAAAAAACTACGGGATACATCATACACTTTTCCCTGGTAAGCAACAAAAATTGGCATACCGTTTTTCCCATTATACTTACCAAGTTCTGCTTTAGTAAATTTTCTCATTTGAGTAAACTCCAAATCCAATTCAAAAAATGAGGAAAAGAGGGTTCCTTAATCGAATCAAGGAAACCCCTTGGTTTATTCTAATCTATTTTATTTTAAAAACTTAGAAACAAAAGGAGAAGTCTCTCCCCTACGCAAGAAATGACCGGAAGGACCTTCTCCTAAAAATTCAGAGAACCAGGACTCATGTTCAATCTCTTCATTAAGAATTGCCTGGGCTAAATCGTAAGTACGATGGTCTTTACCGGCAGTCATATTACAAACTTGAGTATACCCGCGTACTGCACACCTCTCTGCTTCTACCAAAACCTTTAATATCTCTCGGACATCAGTAGGGTCATCAGGTAGATATGCTGGAGGACAGGCAGAAATATCGTGAAAATCGTTCATGTTTCGAGGTAATTTTCCATCCAATTCGTAAATCCGTGGAACTAAAGCCTCAAAATGATTACGGTCCTCAATCCTCGCTGTTTCAGCAATCTCCTTTATCCCTTCTCCCTCCAAGCCGATTAAATTAAATCTAAGTATAGTATAATAATAGTAAGTTGTTAGTTCTGCGGCAGCATTTTTAACTAAAAGCTCTACTAACTGGTCAACATTAATCCCTGACCTCTCTACCATTTCTCTAGTTACTTTAGCCATTTTTTTAAACCTCCTTCTTTAAATGTTACTTATTTATATTTATTTAAATTGCATAATATTATATCTTAGACACCCCTCCCTTGAAATTTATATCAAATGTTGAGATCCTAAGGTAAAGTTAGAAGCACAATCTTTTTTAAACGAAATATTTGCTCCATATTAGTTTCTCTTTCTAATCTTCAATTTTTCTCATTCATTAACAACGAAATATTAATTTAAGCGCTATGCCGAATAACTTAAAATAACCGAACTACTTCGTTTATGCTTCCAAGTTGGCATATTTTGCGAAGTACTTCGTTGCAGTAATATAATTTTACTATATTTACTATACTTCAAATCTTTTAAAAATCCTTCTTTTTCTGTGAAATATTTAATAAAAACAAAAGCCCTTCAGCAAAAGCCAAAGGGCTGGAAATGTCTTGGCTCCCCTAACGTTTTCTAGTTCGAACTCAATTATTCAAGAATTGCGAAAAATCTATAAACTAAAGGAGTTAATTAACCTTCCTGTAAGAGTATAAACAATGTTAAATTGCCTATTTTCATTTATTTATCAATAAAATATACCCCCTACTCTTATTCTAACTAAATATTATGTAAAGTAAGTTATAATTTTTTATGAAAACCTTAAGAAAGAAAAAAACCCTTCAGCAAATGCCAAAGGGCTTGAAGTGTCTTGGCTCCCCAGACAGAACGATTTTCGCAACTTTTGTACAAGTGTTGAGACTGAAAATGTATATCATAAGCTAGAAAAAATAATTAGGATCTGTTAAGAATTAATAATAATTTATATTTATATCTCTACATTATGAAGAGATCGATGAATTCGGCAGCAAACGGTGAATTGAGTACATTGCCCTCTCCAAGACCGAATGATGCGCTTGCTCCGTCACTGTTTGCAAGCAGAATGAGGGTTGTTTCTTCTTCCGGTATTTTTAAAATTAAAGAAGAATAGGCACCTGGTTCATAGCCGTAATGCCAAATTAATTTTATACCCTCATATGCCTGTACAAACCATCCCAGCCCATAAGGTAAAGGCTGTCCGCTGTTGGAGGGAGTAGATGTAAACATTTCTTCTTTTGATTCCTCCAAAACTAGCAGGTTTTGGTCCATGGCAATATCAAACTTTGCAAGGTCGGGAACTGTTGATATCATCCCGGCAGAAGCATATATTGCTCCTTCGGCATAATCAAAATTTGAAAGCACCGGGTTCCCTTCTTTGTCTACTTGATAGGGTTTTGCGCAATCTTTCAGGACCTGGATGTTTGCATTATCACTATTACCTGGAAAAGTTCTGTTCATCTCAAGAGGTTCAATAATCTTTTTCACAAGCTGTTCTTTAAGGTTCTCCCCTGATACGGCCTCTATAACAAAGGTTAAAAAAGCATACAATAATCCGTTATATTGATACTTTTCTCCCGGAGTCCCCTGCGATGTATGGGTCAAGTGGTGTCTGACTGTGATTCGTTCGGTATTACAGTTGTAATCCTGAAACAGAAAGGCAATGGGATAAGAATCATCATTTTGCAGCTCTATCATTCTATCACATGCGCTTGCATATCCCTGATGAGGTCTGTCATCGAGGGGCACGGGTGGTAAAGTTATATCTTTTAAAACATCTTTCATTTCAGAATTCAGATTTAATTTATTTTCTTCTACCAGTTGCATAATAAGTGCAGCAGCGAATGGTTTGGTGAGAGAAGCAATGTGGTAGGGGGTGTTTTCAGTTGCCAGCATTTTATTCCCAACATCTGCATAGCCAAAACCTTGGTTAAAAATAATCTCCTGTCCTTGTAGTATTGCCACAGATATCCCGGGGATATTTAACTCTTCCCGCAAACTTTCAATTTTTTGTTTAAAAGTTTGAATACGGTCTGAAGATGCCAGGACAACTGCCTGCCCCCAGATTACAAGCAATATAAATACCATAAGTACTGCAATACTAATAAACAACTTCTTTTTCATCGTATCTTCTCCTTTAATTTAATTATTTAATACACTATTTTTTTATACTACAAGTCTATTTAAAAATCCTTCTTTTTTATAAAATATATATAGAAAAGAAAAAGCCCTTCAGCAAAAGCCAAAGGGCTGGAAATTATCATGCTGGAGACCTAGAGTTATATGATCGCTCGATTTTAGAGGAGGATCACTAGAAGGAGTTAAAAGACCATCGGAAATGATGTACTCTCCTTAAAGTAGACAGAAAAACAAAAATATATTACTAAAAGGGGAGTATTTTCATTTCTAAAAAAAGATTAGGATTTTACAATTGGATAAAGTGGCCCCCCATATAGATTAACAAATTCTTCCAATCTTTCTTTTTCAGAATTTGAAAGATTAAAAAAACCCTTATAATCTTCTATTAAATCAATACTTCTATACAACAACCTTTTATCACCTGGACTAACTGCAGAATCAATATCTTTTGATAATGTAAATTTGAGTGCGAGCATGGCTAATTCATCGTTATCAAATAAAGGCTTATACCAAGTTTTGTATCCACGCCTTTCCTCACCATCTTTCCAACGCCTATGAGCTAAAGATTTAATAGCCAGTATGCCTTTATTCGTTTCACGAGCTTTTTTTATTACTGCTTCCCCCTGATGATTATTGTACCAGTAATTCCAATTTATAGGAAACATGACAGTATCAAAATCATAGAGTTTCATGAGTTTCAGTGCCCATTCTTCACTATGAGATGAAAATCCGACATAATTAACCAAGCCTTCTTCTTTAGCCTCCAGAATGGCTTCTAAGGCTCCTCCCGAACCCATTGATTTTTTCAACAAATCTTCATCGGTGACTTCATGTAACTGATAAACATCAAAAAAATCGGTTTTTAGTAATTTTAGAGAATTTTCCAAGTCAGACCTAACCTCTCCCTTGGTTTTATAAGGTTCAGTTTTACAAGTTAAAATTAACTGTTCTCGATATTTTTCTATAGCAGGTCCTAGTCTATTTTGAGCGTCTCCATAAGTTGGCCCAACATCAAATAAATTCACTCCTCTTTTGATAGCTTCAGAAACCACTTTATTTACCTCTTCTTGATCCATGTTATTCACCATTATGCCGCCAAATGATATAATAGAAACATCAAGTCTTGTTCGACCTAATTTTCTGTATTCCATTTATAAACCCTCCTAGTGTATAATTTATTATATCTTGATGTTCAAGAATATCAAATTATTTTAAATATTTTTAAATTTAAGATATCAAATAAATCAAAAATTTTCAAAAAAATGTGTGTTATCCAGGACCTACTATACAATTTTAAAATCATGGTTATTCTCAATATATAAGAAAAATATTAGAATTAACAGAAATAAATCCCAAGAAGATAGATTGGTTTTCACTTTTCTTATTTGAACCCTTAAAGCCATGCATATTTATCTGGCTTTAGTTCTTATTTTGGCATAAAGAAAGTGATTTGACTATCCTGATTGATCAGATTATTCTATAGTTAAATGTTATTTTTCAATGATAGACCCCGTTATTCTTTTTACTAGTGGTTGTTTTTATTCAATTTTCAGTTTTTTATAATAATACTACTTATCATCTTCCGATATTTCTCTCAAAACTTTACAAGGATTACTAATAGCAATCACATCGCTTGGAATATCTTTTGTAATAACACTTCCTGAACCAATTACAGAATTATCTCCAATAATTATTCCCGGGTTAATACTACATTTCCACCAATCCAAACATTATTTCCGATACTTATGGGGAAAGCGTATTCATATTCTTGATTTCTTTTTTCATAATGCAATGGATGTCCGGCAGTATAAATACTTACATTCGGTCCAATCAAAACATTATCTCCAATTATTACTTTTGCACAATCTAAAATTATCAAGTTGTAATTTGAATAGAAATTTTCTCCTATCTCAATATTATAACCCTAATCACAACGAAATGGCAGTTCTATTAAAAATGTGCTTTTTGTTTTACCAAGTAGCCTTTTTAACACTTCGTTTCGTTTAGCAATCTCATTAGGACGAAAGGAATTAAAATTAAAAACTTGCTCTTTGGCGTATTGTCTTTCTTTTAATAACCCATCGTTAAAAGCCTTATAAGGCTTTCCTTAAATATTTTTTGCTTTTTCACTATCTATTTTAATACTTTTCCTTTAGCTTATTGGGGTTGCTGTTCTGTCCATAAAATAACTGCTTTGTTGCTTTTATTATATTATACAAAAAATGAAAAGAAAAGTTACAGGAAATAAAAAAGCCCTTCAGCAAAGGCTAAAGGGCTGGGAATGTCAGGCTCCCCAGACAGAACGATTATAGAACTTTTTGTATGAGTGATGAAACTGAAAAAGTGTATCAAGAGTTAGAAAAAATGATTAGGATATAGTAAATATCAAGGTCACTATTCTCACCAAGTACAATTTCAACATAATACACTACCTCAACCCAGCATTATC
>JAUVOA010000132.1 GCA_030599445.1 Atribacterota bacterium
AATCTGCATATTAGAATATTTTATAGAAAAAAGAATCCTTCTCCATAGAGAAGAGACCGCAATCCCGCCATTACCCGCATAGGTACTGTAAACATTCTCATCTCCTTTAGGATAATCAAACTCTTTGGCTTTGGTCTTAACAATTACATAACCTTTAGTTATCTCTCCATAATAAATTTCCGGTCTTGTAATATCCAGATTTACGCTGGAAACCGGAGGAATATCTTTAATCAACAGTTCGGGAAGGCCTTCTCCGCTAATCTTATTAACCGGATTTACCACTACCCCATAGCCATGAGTATAAGTTAATACCTCATTTATCCAGGTCCTGGCCTGTTCTGGTATCTTATCTTTATCTAATTCCCGGGGAGAGACCATCACCTGCTGATAGTTTCCGTTAAAATAATAACGGTCCACATCTACACTATTAAAATCATAATATAACCTGATGGCCTGAATCTGTTTTAGGGTCTGTTTTATAGGTCTCCAATCCCAGAGTCGAATATTTCTAATCGTATCATCATTTTTCTCAATATCCTCGAAACTTATCTCTTCCTTTACCGGAAATTCTTCCTCTTTAATCTTATCTAAACCATACGCAACCCGGGTAGCTTCAATATTATTTAATATATAAGGTCTCTCCTTGGTGCTCTCATTAGGTAAGACTATTGCCCTCTGCATAATCTCGGGATAAACTCCCCCCAGCAAGATAGAGACACCAATCAACACCGCCAATCCTAAAGCTGGTAATTTCCAATTTTCTTTCCTTGCAGTTACAAAAAACAGCGCTGCGCAAACCAAAGCTACAACCATTAAAACTCTCAAGGCAAATAGAGTGGCATGGGTATCAGCATATCCTGCTCCGAAGATAACCGCACGAGTAGAGTAGAGAATCTTAAAGGCATTCAGCCAATACTGCCAGGATTTTAAAATCAATATGAAACCGATAAGTAAGGAAAGATGTACCTTGACCGGGGTTTCAATAATAAGTTTTTTATATTCATATTTTACCGCTCTTTTAATAACATAAATAGCGGCTACTACAACGGTAATAAGGGTAAGAGCAAAGGATAACCAGTTTCTGACGAATTCCCAGAAAGGCAGACTGAACATATAAAAACCGATATCCTTATTAAAAATAGGGTCAGATATTCCAAATGAAGTCCTGTTGAAATAAATCAGAATTTTTTCCCAGCTGGCGCCCTCGGAGAATCCCATAAATAGCGCAATAATCAGGGAAAACCATAAAACAAATTTTTTATTTATCTGAATATTTTGCAGACTTTTATATAGTTGAATCTCCGGCCTTTCAAACTCATCCTGGCTTATTTCCACCTGAAACTCCGGAGCAAAACGTCGGGCAAAAGAAAGATTTATAAAAGACAATATAAAAAATGCTGCGGCAAAAAACAGCATAACTACCCCTTTAGTCAGCAGTATCTTCCAAAAAACAGCGACATATTGTACTGACTTAAACCATATTAAATTAATATAAACTGAGGCAATCGCACCCACAATTATAACCACTAAAAAGATTATGCCAATAATTATCCATTTTAAATTTTTTACTTTATCCGCCATTTCTTCCCTCCAATTTTTATTTTTGATACCTGTATTATATCATGCTACACCAGTATTGCAATAAATGAAAAAAGTTGCCAAAAGGTGCCTGGCACCTTTTGGCAACTTTTTAAAATAAATCCTTATAACTTTTAAGTTTAAAAAGGGATTCTGTGTTTTTTATTGCCTTTACTATCGCCCGAGCCATCACCTCAGCTGCAATAGCCCCTACCACATTCACCCCGGCCTCTACCTCGCCGGTGGCCATACAAAAGATAGTATCTCCATCAAACATAGTATGAGCAGGACTTATAGTCCGGGCATAACCATCCTGGGCCATCATTGCCACCTTAGTTGCTCCGGCTTTGGTTAGTTTAGCATTGGTAGCTACTGCCCCTATAGTAGTATTTTTTGAAAAATTACTTCCGCTTCTTTGAGGAAAATTTCTCAAGAAAGACATAGTGTTAGCAAATTCTTTTTTGTCCTCACTCAAAACCCCGGCAATAATCTCTCCGCTTTCCGGGTCAACTACATCTCCAAAACAGTTCACTGCCACTATAGCTCCTATTATTAGCTCTTGAGACTTAAAGCTGGCCGTACCCAAACCGCTCTTCATACAGCGAAGTCCGCCAAATATTTTCCCTACCGTCGCCCCGGTCCCGGCTCCTACATTGCCCTGACTAATTTCCTCTTCACTTGCCTTGTTACATGCCTCATATCCCATCCTGGCATCAGGTCTTACCCGGTAATCACCTACACCCAGATCAAAGAGAACTGCACCGGGGACTATAGGAACTTTGGTTAGCACCACATCAAAACCTATTTCTCTTTCTTCTAAATACTTCATCACCCCTGAAGCCCCATCCAATCCGAAGGCGCTGCCTCCGCCCAGATAAATAGCGTGGGCTTTATCTATCAGATTTACCGGATTTAAAAGATCGGTCTCTCGAGTTCCGGGAGCTCCTCCCCGAACATCAACTCCTGTTGTTGCTCCCTTTTCACAGATAATCACTGTACAACCGGTCCCGGCTTTTAAATCCTGACTGTGCCCTACTTTTATTCCCGGCACATCTACAATGGCATCTTTTAAAACTCTCGAACTTTCCTCATCATTCATCTCTCTTGCTCCTTACCTTTAAGAGTATTTTATCAGAAGCTTCTATCTAATCTCTTTTTTAAATTATAACTTATTATAATATTCGATAAAACTATTAAAAATCCTTCTTTTTTATAGAAATAAATTATCAATCATCAATTTACAGGTGCAAGATACGAAATGCAAGGTGCGAGGTGTGGAATGCAGGAAAAAGGTTTTGGTTTTTAATTATCAGATTAGGAGTATGGCGATACGCCCTTACAAGAATTGAAAAATTAACTATTGGTAGAGGGAAATTCAAATACTTAAATCAATCTAATAGCAAATTCAGGGCATACCGGGTTACAATACCCGCACAAGATACATAATTTATGGTCAACCACTGCCTTTCCATTTTCTAAAGATAAGGCATTATTAGGACAGGCCTTAACACAGGTACCACAACCTTTACAAAGAGATAAAATAAACAGTCTTTTGCTGGGTTTTATTTTTTGAGTCAATAGCTCCTGAGGAATTTTTTCATCATTAAATATCTTTAAATTTAGTTCTAATTCTTCTTGATTAACCATGCCAACTGCTATAGAACTAATTCCTTTAATATTTCTTGCGAAATTAAAAGATTCTTCTAATTGATCAATTAAATGTCCTCCAGCCAAGGCTTTCATGGCGTACAAACCTTTTCCTACCTTATGTGCCTCTGAAATTGCTTTAACCATCTCATCAACACTACCACCGATAATACCCATACCGAGTCTATTAATGATAGGAAAGATAATATCGATTTCTTTAATTTCTGTGGCTCGTCTAACTATTCCAACCGCATGAGTTGAAATTCCGATTGCCCGAATAGTTCCCTTTGATTTATAATCTTTCAAACATTGTAATGCCCCTGCTCTTTCTTCAAAGACTGAGGGAGTAACTCTGGCGGCATGTAAAAGAAAAATATCTATATAAGTCCGATTAAGGGATTCAAGGGCATTTTTTATACTTTGCTCCATTTTTTTATATGTTTTAGCGCTGGATTTAGTAGCAATAATTACTTCCTTATTATAACCTTCCAGAGCTTTTCTAATATGGGGATAAGTTTTATAAGCTTCTGCTGTATCAATAAAATTAATGCCCCTCTCTAGGACAGTACGAATAAGTTTTGCCCCTTTTTCAACGGAAATATTTGCCTGCAAAGGTCCTATGGGTAATGCACCAAAACATAATTCAGTTACAGCAATTCCTGTTTTTCCCAAAGAATACTTTTTCATATTTTTAAATCCCTTTCTTTTAAAGCTAAACAAAGAAATATTTTTGAACTGTAATCAGTTATTATAATAAATTACTTGATTGGCTTTTGTCCAATAAAAAAAGGCTTATCTTTAGATGTCTGAATGGATGAGGCTTTTTAAAGCAAGATGGCGACATTGATTTTTCCTGTTTTCCCCAGATCGTTTGACACTGTCTCGCATTTGGTTCTGAAAAGACAAGCGATTTCACCGGGCACTTTTGACCTGTATTCAGTCAAGGCATAATAATTTGCCTGGCCTTTGGCAATTACCAGATCAGTAGTCTGAAGTTCTCGTTTTAGTTGGTCAGACATTTCATTAAGAGAAATACCCAGTGTATCGGGTCCGGCTAAAATAATTTCTGAGGCAGCTTCTTGAAGACCTACTGTTTCTCCATCTTCCATAGTGGCATCACTGGTAATAGGCCCTCCTCTTAAAACAGAGGTTACTGAGCTGCCATATCTTCTAAATTCCCGGATCAGTAATTTATCAAAAGCAATTTCACCGACGTTATCATGGATATATAGTATTTCGGGTGAGTTTTTGGCTTTCCGAAAAATTTCAACCCTCCGGTCTATTCTTAACCCTTCTGAAACGCACACCCGAAGCTCCTCTATTATTTCAGCCATTTGAAAACCATAACCGGTTCCTACTGTCCGAAAATCAAGATGGTTGCCGGCAATAGCCCAATTAACTAAAAATGAAAATCTTTCCGATTCCTCCAGTCTTTCTGCTTCCAAGGCAATCTTTTCTGCCATCTCCATACCCAGCTTGTTACACTTATCCCTTCTTTCCTTAAAAGGAATTTCGATCCTTGATATCCTCTTTAAGATTCTGTGAACTTCAGTGATGAAGTAAGAGGGAATTTTTTCTGTGGAGAACTCTCGGGCTAAGAACTGAAAAGATTCCCTTAATATCTTTTTTTTAATTTTTTCCTCTAAGGGGATTAACTGTAAAGCACCGCACAAATCATCTATTATGCAGCTTGCACAGTTTAAATGTGTACGCATTTAGAAATTACTACTCCTTACTCTCTTTTATTTAGTTGATAAGGATTACCATAATTCTTTTATGCTGGTAGATATAGCCAGGACTCCTTTTTGAAATAATTCCTCTATTTCACTTTTATCAGAAATCAGACCACCGGCAATAACCGGACAGAG
>JAUVOA010000275.1 GCA_030599445.1 Atribacterota bacterium
AAGTAACAGTGTTGATTAATAAATAAGTATATAGTATATAGTGAAGAGGAAGAACATAGAGTGGGTATCGTATAGTAATAGTATGTAGCGAAAAGCGCAAAAAGTAAAGTCATAGCTCAAAATTTAAAATTTAAATATATTGATTTTTATCTTTCTTATCTCGCCGCCTACCATATTGTAAAAACGAAAAGATAAAGAAGTAAAAACAGAACTTGAAATTTAAAATCTATGAAAAAGTTTTGAATTATGGTTTTTCGCTTTTCGTTCTAAGTTTTTAGCTGTATAATAATTATTGAAAATTTATACTAAAAACCAATGAATAAATAATTGGTAAATCGGGTAATTGGTTAATTGGTCAATTAATAAAGGGGTAGTTTATGAAAAAATTATTTGGAACTGATGGGATAAGAGGGATTGCCAACAGGGAGCCCATAACTGCAGAGGTGATCTTTCACATAGGAAGAGCCGGAACATATTTATTTAAAGACGAGGTCAATCCTAAGATATTAATTGGCAGAGATACGCGAATTTCGGGGGATATGTTAGAATCTGCTTTAATAGCAGGAATATGTTCAGCGGGTGTAGATGTCCTAAGAGTAGGAATAGCACCCACCCCCGTAGTGGCTTACCTAACCAGAGCTTACCATGCTAATTGCGGTATAGTTATTTCTGCTTCTCATAATCCCTTCGATCACAATGGCATCAAATATATCAGAGGGGATGGTTTTAAGTTTTCTGATTCAGAAGAAGAAGAGATAGAGAGAATATATTTTGAAAATCATTCAAAGGATGAATGGCCTACTAAAAAAAATATTGGTAGAGTAAAAGAATTACCTGAAGCAACAGATAGATATATTGATTACATTAAAAATACCCTTCCCCCAAAATTTACCCTCAAAGGATACAAAATCGTTTTAGATTGTGCCAATGGTGCATCTTTTATAATTGCTCCCCGTGTTTTTAAAGAATTGGGAGCCGAGATTATTACCATAAATGATAAACCAAGCGGTACTAATATAAATTTTAATTGTGGTTCAACGCATCCCGCTTTTTTAAGAGAGGTAGTTTTAAGGCAACAGGCAGATTTGGGCTTAGCTTATGATGGGGATGCAGATAGAGTTATTGTTGTAGACGAAAAGGGAAATATTGTAGATGGAGATCAAATTATGACAATTTGTGCCTTAAATCTTATAAAGAAAGACCGATTACTAAACAATACAGTTGTAACTACCTTAATGAGTAATGTAGGCTTTGATAAAGTTATAGAAAAAGCAGGAGGAAAAGTTATCAGAACCAATATCGGTGACCGCTATGTATTGGAAATGATGAAGAAAGTTAAGACAGTATTGGGAGGGGAACAATCAGGTCATATTATTTTTTCGCAATATAGTACTACTGGGGATGGATTGTTAACTTCTCTACAACTTATGAAGGTTCTTCGGGAAGAAGAAAAACCCCTATCTAATTTGGCTTCAGTAATGGAAAAATATCCTCAGATTATTTTGAATTATGAGGTTAAAGATAAAGAACGATTCTTTAAAAATGTTTGCATAAAAAAATTTATTAAAGAAATAGAAGAGGAACTTGACGAAAAAGGTAGAATTTTTGTTCGAGCTTCTGGTACTGAACCATTAATTAGGATATTATTAGAAGGAGAAGATAAAAATAAATTAGAGAAAATAACTCAGAATTTAAGAGAGGTGATTAAAAAGGAAGATATATAAATAGTATATCGTATATCGTATTGCGTATATCGCAGTCTAGCGTATTTAGTTAGTTGCTTAATTGATGAATTAATGTTAAACTAGATAACTATTTAACCAGCTAACTAACTAACTGTAAAGGGAGGTGATAAAAGAAATACATATTCAAAAAATTAAATACAAGCGCCAGAACTTACTCAATCTGAAGGACTGAGTGTTCTGATAAAGTAAGTTGACGAGGAAGGAGTTTATCGAAAATTCGGCGGATGCTCCTGGGTTGGCCAGATCCTTAGAAAACCTGTAAAACTTGTGAGTAATTACAAGGACAAAGAGGTTTTTATGGCAAAATGGATCTATTCTTACATATACTTACAAAGGTTTTTCTATTTTAGCATAGATAGTTATTCTAAAAGATAACGCAAAGCTGAAAGTGCAAAGCACAAAATTAAAACTTAAAACTTAAAATTATGAAGAAGTTTTAATTTTTGAATTATAGTTTTTAATTTTTCGCTTTAAACTTTAGTTACACATTTAATACGATTACTTAAAAAAGTTTTTAGGTGTTAACATATATATTATAGAAGTAGAAATATTAGAGAACCCTATTATCTGCCTTGATGGATTGGTAATGGGGTTTTGTTTTTAAAAAATAAATATTTAATTTAAGAAAGGATTAAAAAATGTGTGGAATAATTGGATACATTGGTTCAAAAGAAGCAGTACCCATTTTATTGGATGGATTAAAGAAGTTGGAATATAGAGGATACGATTCTGCAGGTATTGCCGTATTAAAAGATAGTAAAATTCAAATAAAAAAATGTAAAGGGAAGATAGTCAAATTAGAGAATTTGTTAGAAAAAGGTACCCCAAAAGGTAATATAGGATTAGGACATACCAGGTGGGCTACCCATGGAAAACCCAATAACCTAAATGCTCACCCGCACAATGGATGCAATTCAGAGGTAGTAGTAGTGCATAATGGCATTATAGAAAACTATATGCCTCTAAGAGAAAGATTAATTTCGGAAGGGCACAACTTTATATCTGAAACAGATACCGAGGTTCTCCCCCATTTGATAGAAAGCAATTATCAGAATGATTTAACTTTAGCAGTGAAAAAAACTATAAAAGAAATTGAAGGCTCTTACGCAATTGGAGTTATTTCTGTTCATGATCCAGAAAAATTGGTTGTTTCTCGTTGCGGGAGCCCTTTGATTATCGGAATAGGAGAAGGAGAAATGTTTTTAGCTTCTGATATTCCCGCTTTACTTAGTTATACCAATAGA
>JAUVOA010000223.1 GCA_030599445.1 Atribacterota bacterium
CCCTTGAGGTTCAACTAATAAACACTTTACTGACATAATTGCATTCTTTTCATCAACGATAACATTGAATATAGAACTATAATATGCAATTTTTATAATGCCATCGTTGACATTTTTTATATTAACGTAATACTAAATAAATTGCAAATTTTAAATCACTTTTGTCTGTGTCTGCAGAATAAATTTAATAGCAGTTGGTACAACTTAACATTATTTAACTTTATCACCTTCCTGATATGTCATCATTTTTAAAGCCATCCTTAATTGAACCGCATCATCAAACTTTTTTGGATCTAAACCTGTTATCTCTTTAACTCTTCTTAATCTATAAAGCAAAGTATTACGATGTACATAGATAATTTGGGCGGTTTTTGAAATACTTAAATTATTATCAAAAAAGGCTTTTAAAGTTTCTAATAATGTTTCGTTTATTTTCTTCTCTTTATTATTTTTTGTAGAATAAATAGTTTTTTCCATAAATTCTTGCTGACTTTCTCCATTTATCTCTGCCAACAGCTTACCTACGCCCAGATTGTCTACATGATAAATATCTCCTGCTCCTTCTAATTTAGTACCTACATCCAAAGCTTGTGTGGCTTCTTTAAATGATTTATTTAAGCCTTGAATACCTTCATGATACTCTCCGATTCCGATGGTTACTTTAAACTTCATCTTTTGAGAAATGGTATTTTTTATTCTCTTTCCCATTTTAAACAATTTTTTCCTTAAAATTTCATCCGAATCTTTTAGATTAACAATTTTTAAAACTACAAATCTATCCCCACCGGTATAAGATGCAATTTCTTGGGGAGTATCCACAAATATCCTTTGAATAGTTTTTAATACATCATTTTTTAATCTCTGTAAATGAATTTCTCCTTCTTTCGATCCTTTGAATACCTGCAAACTCTGCTTAGCGGTCTTTTCAAACTGATAAATATCCATAACTAAGGCTACTCGGGGAATTAGGATATCATACCCCACAATTTGTCCTCGAGTTAAAAATAAATCCGGATCATTTCCAATTCTCCCAGAAATTAGATCGTGAATAAAATTTTCCTGAGCCTGTTTTTCTAATTGTACTTCTTTTAATAAAAATTCCTGCTGTAACATCATCTCAACAGTCATCTTTATCACTTCTCCAAAGGGGCTGACTTCATTTGGCTCACCGGTAATACCCACTACTCCAATAATTTTATTATTATGTTCTATAGGGAGATTAATCCCTGGCTTTGCTCCCACTAAATGATTTATATCTTTAGAATAAATTTCCAACTTCTTGCCTTTTTTAATTACCTGGGCTGCCCCTTCATGAAATTGATTCAAACGACTTTTGTCGCCTGACCCGATAATTACTCCTTTTTCATCCATAATATTAATGTTTTTTCCTAAAATATTCATGGTCTTATCAACTATATCTTGAGCAAGTTTATAGGTAATCTTCATCGGTTGTCACCTCTCTCTAATTCGTATTGCGTATTGCGTATCGAGTCAAGAAAGAAAAAGAAAAGAAACTAAAAATTAGTATTGCACTAAATATATCGTTAAGAAAAAAATAATAATATTATAAGTAAATTGTCTTTTATAATTAGCTTATTCGATAAAGTTAGTAAAAATCCTTCTTTAATTATATATGCTGATTTAAAAATTACAACAATAGACAGGCGAGACGCCTGTCCTACGAATTTTGAATTGCGGGTTTTAAGTTTCAAATTTATGATTTTTTACCTTTCGCCTTAAATTTTTAGCTGTATAATAATAACTGACAACTATAAACTTTCCACTTGCAACTCCAATCTTGTATTTTGTATTTTCCTTACACTTATTACCCGCACCTATACGCTAAACGCTGTACGCTCCACGCTAGTTTATATTCACTAACGACTAATTCAGTTAGGTAATCGGTAAATTAAATATTTTAATAAAAAAAGAGAAATTTGCTTTAAAAACATAGAATATATATAATATAAAATACAAAGGTTCTTTAATTCTTAAATTAAAAAACTAAAGTTTTAAGGAGATGAAATATTCTATGGTTATAAAAAGTGAGAATTACCAAGAAGTTTCCCTTGAAATATTAAAAGAATTCGGTTCAGAAAGGATATAATAAAAATAAGTTAAAAAAATTTTAATTAAAAAAGAGGGTTTTTAAAAATAATGTTGAATATATAAATATTAAGCATAAATTATTTTAATAAATTTCTTCGATTTTATCCGTAAAATTATAAAATATTAATAAAAGAAAGGATGGTAGGTATGTATAGAAAAAATTTAAGATTAAATTTTGTTATCTTTTTAATAATTTTATTAGCCTTTTTTTGCACCTCTGCCTTTGCCAGTGACGAGACAGCAAAATTATTACAAGAAATTATTGAAAGAAAAACCATGAAACCTGATATCTTCGCTTTCATAAATATGGGAAACTTTTATTGTTCGTTAGACCTATATGAACCCGCGGAAAGAGAATACGAAAAAGCTTTGGGCTTAGATGAAACGAATATATTGGCCAGGATAAATCAGGGTTATGCTTTATACAAAATGGGAGAAAGAGAATCAGCTCTTACCAATCTATCTCAAATTATTATCGAAGACCCCAATAATGCCTTTGCCTATTTTGTAAAGGGAATGATATATAAAGATACACTCGAGTATGATCTGGCAATAATAGAATACGAAAAAGTTGTTGAACTCATTCCCCATAATGACAAGCTTATTTCCGAGTTAGCCCAGCTCTACCAGGATAATGATCAGCTAATCGAAGCTACGGAAACATATATAAAATTGGGTAAACTTAAATCCAGCCCTTATATCCTGGATAATTTTTTAGCTTACCAGGAAAGTGCTGCTTGTTGTTTAAATTTGGGTGATTACTACAGCAGTGTGGGAAGTATTGATCAAGCTGTATCTGCTTATAATAAAGCTACTCAATATACTGAAGATAAAAGGTCGATAGCTATAGCACATTATCGATTAGGGCTTATTAATCTAAAAGGTGAAGAATACGAACAAGCCATAATGGAAAAAGTATTATCCCAAAAATTCTACCCGCTATATATCAAAGATTTTACTTTTGATAATTTCGCCCAGGCCTTTATTGAAATAGGCAATATGCATTATAATGCAGGAGAACTCAAAAATGCTCATAAAAATTATGAGTTGGCTCTTCAGTTGGCAGATTCAAATTATATCCTCTCAGAGGCACATTATAAATTAGGCCTATCTTATTATCGTAGTCAAGATTACGAAAATGCTGTAAGAGAAGGAGAAATTGCCTTAAGCCTAAATCCCGAATATTTATCTGACCAACAAAGATTAATTGACCTTTTAATTGCTAATGCCTGGTCTAATTTTACTAAAAAGGAATAAAATCGTATTTCGTATTTCGCATGATAATGGATAGCAGCAAGCAGGATACGTAATAAGTAAAACTCGGGACGGATAAATCCGTCCCCTACATTAAAAACTATAAACTCGTTTTTCTACTAACAATTATTCACTATTTACTATCGA
>JAUVOA010000280.1 GCA_030599445.1 Atribacterota bacterium
GAAAGAGGTTTTAGAGAAAGCTGAGAGTATCCGCGCTATTTTAAAGAAAGATTTTCGGGTAGAGATTGATACCCGAGATGGGTACACCCCTGGTTGGAAATTCAACGAGTGGGAGATGAAAGGAGTTCCTTTAAGACTGGAGATCGGACCTAAAGATATGGCTCAGGGCCAGGTGATGTTGGTAAGAAGGGATACCGGGGAAAAGATGGCCGTAAAGGAAGAAAAATTAGTAGAGACAGTGAAAGAATTACTGGATAATATTCAAGAAAATCTTTTTACCAGAGCCAAGAAATTTTTAGAAGAAAATATTCGCGAGACCTCCGATTATAATGAATTCAAAAAAATTATCGAAAAGCAGAGAGGATTAATCAAGACTTATTGGTGTGGAAGTAAAGATTGTGAAGATAAGATAAAAGAAGAAACCAAAGCAAGCATAAGATGCATTCCTTTTGAGCAAGAAGAAGCTTCGGGAAAATG
Source organism: Atribacterota bacterium (assembly GCA_030599445.1). Taxonomy (GTDB): domain Bacteria; phylum Atribacterota; class Phoenicimicrobiia; order Phoenicimicrobiales; family Phoenicimicrobiaceae; genus Sediminicultor. The sequence goes on from JAUVOA010000280.1 coordinate 478, forward strand.
TATTTATTGTGGGAAGGAATCTTCTACTTTAGTGCATTTTGCCCGAGCTTATTAAAAAATTATAAAGATAAAGGAGGATAAAAAAATGGCCGAAGTGATGATTGGAAAAGTAACCGATTACTTTGCCAAAATAGGTGTTGCTGCTTTAATTATTAACAATGGAGAATTAAGTTTGGGTGATACCATTCATTTTGTTGGGCATACTACTGATTTTGAACAAAAAATAAATTCTATACAAATAGAACACCAAGCTGTAGATTCTGCCAAAACCGGCGATGCAGTGGGCATTAAAGTAAAAGATAGAGTTCGACATGGTGATAAAGTATATAAAGTTACTGCTTAGATATATTTATCATTATTATAGTACCACCCATTATGTTATTCCTGTAAAAGTTTCCCCTGTGAACACAGGGATATGAGTCAATTATTTCTTTTTATTTTCTTTTGGACTTAGTTTTTCCAGAAAAGGTTTAAATAAATCAATGGGTATAGGAAATAGAGTTGTAGAATTTTTCTCAGTAGCCACTTCAGTTAAGGTCTGTAAATATCTGAGTTGTAAAGCAGTGGGCTGTTTGGCAATTCTATCTGCAGCTTTGACTAATTTTTCTGAGGCCTGGTATTCCCCTTCAGCATGAATTATCTTTGCTCTTCTTTCTCTTTCAGCCTCAGCCTGTTTAGCCATAGCCCTTTTCATACCCTCAGGTAATTCAATATCTTTTGTCTCTACTGCAGTAACCTTAATTCCCCAGGGACCAGTATGTTCATCCACAATTTTTTGCAAGGTCTGATTTATTTTTTCTCTCTGGGATAATAGTTCATCTAATTCCATCTGTCCTAAGACACTGCGCAGGGTAGTCTGGGCGATTTGAGAAGTAGCATTAACAAAATTTTGTATTTCTACCACTGCATTTTCCGGATTAACTACTCTAAAGTAGATGACCGCATTTACTTTAACCGGGACCGTATCTTTGGTAATTACCTCCTGGGCTGGGACATCCATAGTGATAATCCGCAGACTTATCCTTACTATTCTATCTACAATAGGGATTAAAAGAATCAACCCCGGGCCTTTGGCGCCGACTAATCTTCCCAATCTGAAGATTACCCCTCTTTCATATTCTCGTAGTATTCTTACAGCCTGAGATAATATTAGGAGAAATATTATTAAAATCCCCAGATAAATTTGTAGCTTAGCAATTATTTCCATTGTAATTTACTCCTTTCGGATATATTTTTTAACTATAAGATTAAGGCCTTTTACTTCTAATACTTCTACCTCTTCTCCTTCTTTAATTTTTTCACCCTTGGTGGAAGCCTGCCATCTTTCTCCATGAACAAAGATGGTACCTTCCGGGTCAAGAACGGTTTTGGTAATTCCCACTTTTCCGATAAGACCTTCTCTGCCCGTAACTGACTTTTTCCATTGAATCTTAATCCCTTTGCTTAAAGCAAAGACAAAGAAAGCTGCAGTGGCAAGAGACATGGAGATAATTAATCCTAAGGAAATCCTTAAAAAAGGAGCTGTGGCCTTAGGTAACATAAAAGAGCCTAAAATAAGGGAGGTAACTCCCCCTGCAGTGAGGAGTCCAAAGGTAGGAGTATATATTTCTGTAACCAGGAGCACAATACCGAAGATGATGAGCAGGAGTCCTCCATAGTTTATAGGTATGCTCTGGAAAGCTACAAAGGCTAAGATAAGAGATATTCCTCCCACAATTCCAGGGAAAAAAGAGCCGGGGTTGCTGAATTCACCCAGGATGCCGTAAATTCCTAAAAATAACAGGATATAGGCGATATTAGGATTGGTTAAGGAATGGAGAAATAAATCTTTATAGCTCATCTTTACAGAGATTATTTCCAAGCCTTTGGTCTTAAGCACTCTGGTCTCACTTGCTGTAGTCACTCTTACTCCATCAATAATTTCTATTAATTCATCTATATCATTGGCGATAAATTCTATTACCCCAATCTCGATGGCCTCCTGTTCAGTAATAGATACACTTTCTCTTACTGCCTTTTCCGCCCACTGGGTATTTCTTCCCCTTTTCTCAGCAATAGTCTTAATATATGCTGCGGCATCATTTACCATCTTTACTTTTAATTCTTCATCAATTTCTTCCCCACCCATGACAACCGGATGGGCAGCTCCAATATTAGTCCCCGGAGCCATAGCGGCAATATTGCTGGCTAATGTAATGAATACCCCTGCTGAGGCTGCTCTGCCACCTGAAGGAGAGATATAAACTATTATTGGAATAGTAGAATTTAGTATCTTTTTAATAATGTCTCTCATTGAGGTATCCAATCCCCCGGGAGTATCTAATTGTAGGATTACACATTCTGCCTCTTCTGCCTCAGCATCTTCAATTCCGCTGACTACATATTGAGAGGTGATAGGGTTTATCACACCATTTAGCCGGAGAAGATAGATAGACGAATTAGGAGTAGTGTAATTTTCTTTCAGAGAGTAAAAGAAAATA
>JAUVOA010000200.1 GCA_030599445.1 Atribacterota bacterium
TATCATCGTTATAGCTGGGATCAACCGGAAGCAGATGAAGTAAGATATATGATTAAACATCCTGGTCCTACTATGGAGTTTGCTGATTGGTGTAAAGAAATGGATATTAAGTGGATAGGTGTTGATTGTGGTTCGGCAGATCATCCGATGAATACCAAGATTCGTGACTGGATGCCTGTACAGGCAAAAGAATGTGACGAAGTTTTCAGAAAAAAATACGGTAAAGGGCTTGAAGAAGTATACCCTCCGGGCCACTATCAATTAATGCATACCCAACTTTTCCATCTTGATATAATCCATATAGAAAATCTCGGAGGAGATATCGATAAAATTCTTAACAAGAGAACTATTGTGGGATGTTTCCCCTGGCGCTTTGTGGGAGGAGAGTCAAGCATTTGTCGGGTTGTTGCTTTTGACGAAGAATAGATAAAAGATAAATAAAAGTGCCGGGTATATTAATAAAGATGTTCTGACACTTTTAATTTGATATAAAGGAAGGAGAGAACAGATGAAGGAATTTATTGCTGCTGCCGTTCAAATTGCGGTTAAACCAAATGATATCAATTATAATTTAGAAAAAATAGGTTTTTGGCTTAAGGCTGCAGTAAAAGAGCATAATGCTGAATTAGTCGTATTTCCGGAGTCTATTACTACCGGATTTGCTCCCGGTATGCCGCCTGAAGAGTTCTATGATTTATTGAATTATATTCCGGGACCCGAAACTGACAAAATTGGAGCGCTTGCCAGCGAATTAAAAGTACATGTTATCCTTCCCATATATGAGAAAGGCAAAGAAAAAAATGTAATCATGAATAGTTCTATACTCATAAATGATGAGGGAGAAATTGCCGGGATTTACCGCAAAACACATCCATTTCCAGCTGAGAGGCTTGGTGGTGGCGGGTGGACTACTCCCGGTAAGGAAGCTGTTGTAGTGGATACTAAATTGGGGAAAATTGGGATGATAATATGCTATGATGGCGATTTCCCTGAATTGAGCAGAGTTTTAGCTATCCGTGGTGCGGAGATTATAACCAGGCCTTCAGCATTATTACGAAGTTTTGAGATATGGGATATGACTAATAAGGCCAGAGCTTATGATAATCATGTGTATGTTGTAGCGGTAAATTCTGTAGGGGTAGATGCGGCAAATAATTATTATTTTGGAAGCAGTATGATAATTAGCCCTATCGCCCAGAAACTTGCTCAGGCTCGAGGTACAGAAGAGATAATATCTGCAAAGCTTGACCCCAATCCACTAAAATGGGTAACCTATGGAGCAAATAGTCCAATGATATTTGATCATCTTGAAGACCGAAATTTAGAGGTGTATAAAGATATTTTAAAGGAAGCAAAGAGTCCTTTTGAGCCGGCAAAGCGAATTCCGTATAACCGTTAAGATTGTTAAAGTTTAAAAACTCCCCCTTTTTGTTTTACTTACACAACCTCGTACATATTTTATAAATTGGAAATCGAGTAGAAGCAAAATAAAAATATTTTAATATTTTTTAAAAAAAAGAAGGATTTTTAAAATTTTATATCGTATTATATCGTATTAATGGTATTATATTAAATAAATTTAAAAAGTGTAAATAAGTTTTTTGTAATTGAACAAATAACTGAAATAAATTAATGTAAAAATCAATGAAGTTGTATTAATTTTAATAAGATGAGGATTGGTTATGACAGAAAATTTTTTATTAGTTTATCAATCTCTTCCTTATTTACTAAAAGGATCTATAATAACTCTTGAGCTAATAGGAGGAGCTTTGGCTTTAGGTTTAATTATGGGAATTCCTATGGCTATAGGACAGGTTTATGGCAATAAGTATGTCGCTAATTTAATTTCCTTTTATGTCTGGTTTTTCCGTGGGCTACCCGTTTTAGTCCTTCTCTTTCTTTTTTACTTCGGATTATTTATGTTTTTAGGATTTAATTTAACTGCTCTCACTGCTGCAATTTTAGTTTTAGGTCTTCGCAGTGCTGCTTATCAATCTCAAATTTTTCGAGGAAGCATCCAATCAGTAGGTGAGGGACAAATGATGGCTGCTCGCTCTTTAGGGATGAGTAAGCTTAAAGCTATTTTTTACATTATTTTGCCTCAAGCTTTAAGAATATCCATCCCAGGTTGGTCAAATGAATATTCGATTATCTTAAAAGATTCAGCTGTAACTTATGCTATTGGGTTAACGGAGATATTGACTAGAGGCAATTTTATTGCTACTCGAACTTATCAACCTTTGCCTATTTTTCTTACCTGTGCAGCGATTTTCCTTATTTTGACTTATGGAGGAGTGAAGCTTCTTAATATATTGGAAAAGAAAGTAAAAATCCCTGGTTATGGTAGCTATAGTAATAGTGGGAAGGAGTATTAGAAAATGCATGAAGATAATAAAATTATCTTAAAAGTTGAAGAAATTTATAAAAGATACAGAAAAGAAGAGGTATTAAGAGGGATATCATTTGAAGTAAGAAAGGGTGAAACTAAAGTTATTATTGGACCGTCGGGTAGTGGGAAGAGTACTCTTCTTCGATGCATAAATCAATTGACTATCCCGGATAAGGGACAAGTCTGGTTAGAAGGGGAAGAAGTAACTCACACTAAAAAGAGCATTAACCAATTCCGTCAAAAAATGGGAATGGTTTTTCAAGATTTTAATTTATTTGACCATATAAATGCTCTAGGGAATGTCGAGATAGGACTTATTAGGGTAAAAGGAATGGATAAAAATAGAGCAAGAGAGAAGGCAATGGAGGAATTAAAGCAGGTTGGTTTAGAAAAACAAGCTTACTTATATCCTGCCCAACTTTCTGGAGGACAAAAACAAAGAGTATCTATTGCGAGGGCTTTAGCCATGAATCCTAGTGTTATGCTTTTTGATGAACCTACCTCAGCTCTTGACCCAGAATTAATTGGAGAGGTATTAGAGGTTATCAAAAAGTTAGCTATTAATGGAATGACTATGGTAGTAGTGACCCATGAAATGGGTTTTGCTCGTTCGGTTGCAAATGAAGTAATATTTATAGAGAGTGGAAGGATAATAGATCAAGGCCCCCCTTACAAACTTTTTACTAACCCCGAACATGAAAGAACTAAAAAATTTCTTTCCAAAATAACTGAACTTTATGGAAAGTCGGTAGAAGAAAGATGATTGATTTATATTTTATACAAGATGTTCTCTTGCCCCCCTTAATAGAAGGAGTCTTGGTTACCATTAAATTAATAATTTTATCTATTCCTTCAGGCTTAATTTTAGGTATTCTAATAGCTGTAGGGAGAGTATATGGAAATAAATTTATATCTTCTCTATGTGCCATTTATACAATATTTTTTCGAGGTACCCCCTTATTAGTTCAACTTTTTATTATTTATTATGCACTTCCTTCTATAGGGATTTTCTTTTCTCCTTTTATGGCAGCAGTTACAGGTTTTATTCTCTGCAGCGGGGCTTATCATTCAGAATATATTAGAGGAGCAATACAATCAATTAAAACTGGGCAGATGATGGCTGCTGAGGCTTTGGGAATGAGCAGAATTAAGGCAGTATTATATATTATTCTGCCTCAAGCTTTAAGAAGGGCTATTCCGGGCTGTTCTAATGAAATCATCTACCTAATAAAGTATTCCTCTTTAGCTTTCATGGTAACCTGCGTAGAATTGACCGGGGCAGGAAAAATTATTGCTACCCGTCATTTTAGGTATACAGAAGTGTTTATAGTAGTAGGAATAATATATTTATTAGTTGTTTCTATAGTTACCAAATTTCTTAATATATTAGAAAAAAAATTAAGGA
>JAUVOA010000253.1 GCA_030599445.1 Atribacterota bacterium
GAGCCATATTTTGGGATGATGAAATTAACAAGCCGATGGTCTGTACCTATTGCGGCTATTGTGCGAAATTCTGTCCCCATGAGGTGTTAGAACTTGAGAAGGAGGATTCCTGACATGTTTAAAGATGATGTCCTGACCAATGTTCTTTATGTAGATCTTTCTCAGAAAAAATATTGGGTAGAAAGAAGAGAAGATCTTTTTGAAAAATATTTAGGGGGCGCAGGAGTGGCTATTCAGCTTCTTAAAGAAGAATGTCCTGCCGGTAGTAGTGACCCTTTAGGTCCGGAAAATCCTATTATATTTGCGGTGGGTCCCTTAACCGGCTTATTCCCTCTGGCTTCAAAGACCGTCGCTATGTTTAAATCCCCTCATACCGGTAATCTGGGAGAGAGCCACTGTGGAGGAAGGAGTGCGGTAGCTCTTCGTTTAGCCGGATACGGGGCAATGGTAATAAAAGGAGCATGCTCTACTCCTCTATATTTGGCTATTCATGGTGACCGGATCTATTTCAGGGATGCTTCCGCCCTATGGGGGATGACTAACAGTTTTACGGTAGGAAGAATTATCCAACAAAACGAACCTGCTACCGGATTAAGGACCATAATGCGGATAGGCGGAGCAGGGGAGAAGTTAATTCCTTACGCCTGTGTTACCACTGAGACCTATCGGCATTTTGGTAGGTTAGGATTGGGAGCGGTGTTTGGCAGTAAAAAATTGAAGGCGGTAGTAATATCCGGCAAACATTCTCTTCCTACCAGAGATAAAACCCAATATCGGAAGATATATGACCATATCTATAAGGAGGCTATTTCCTCACCGGTGATGAAGAAATATCATGACCTCGGGACTGCCGAGAATATCCTCCCTTTAAATGAATTGGGTGGACTTCCTACCCGTAATCTTAAAGAAGCGAAATTTGAAGGAGCCTCGAATATATCCGGAGAGAAGCTGGCTGAAGGATATTTAGGCCGACGATTAGCCTGTTCTCACTGCCCGGTAGGCTGTATTCACATTGCTGCGCTCAGGGAGCCTTATGATGATGAATCATATTTCTATAAAACATCTATGATTTCTTATGATTATGAACCTATTTATGCCCTAGGGTCAATGCTTGGCATATCTGATACTGAAGGACTCTTAAAACTGATTGACCAGATAGAAAGATTAGGCCTGGACTCTATGAGCACCGGGGTAATCTTGGCCTGGGCTACAGAGGCTCAGGAGAAAGGGATTATTTCCGAAAAAGAGACTCAAGATATTAAATTTAGCTGGGGAGACTATTTCTCTTATATCAAAGCAGTACAATTTATTTTCGAACAGCGAAACCAGTTCTATAAAGCTTTGGCACGGGGGGCTGAATATGCTGCCCATCAATACGGAGGAGAAGACTTCGCCCTTACTTTTGGAGGGAATGAAATGGCAGGATACCATACCGGTCCGGCTGCTCATATCGGACTTTTAATTGGGGCAAGACACAGTCATCTGGATAATGGCGGATACAGCATAGACCAGAAGATTTTGACCAAAGAGAAAATTAGTCCCGAAAAATTGGCTAAAGAATTGTTAACCGAAGAACGCTGGCGTCAGATCCTATCCAGTCTGGTAGTATGCTTTTTTGCTCGAGGGATTTATGGAGCAGATATTATCACTCAGGCTCTTTATTCTGCTGGCTATGATATTACTTCTGACGGTCTTCTTAATGTTGGGAAGGAAATACACCGAGAAAAATATAGATTTAAAATTCAGGAAGGATTTTCACTGGATAATTATCGTTTACCAGAACGAATCTTTAAAACTCCTTCTTCGGTGGGTAAAATAGACAAGACTTTTGTGGACAAAGTGGTGAAGTGTGTTAATAATGAAATTTTTAAATAGACTCTTTAAAATTTAAAACTATTTAAAGTTTGTCAAAGAAACGTTCCTTGACAAAGTCCTCTTATAAAAGAATTTTTTAAGTGAGATAAAACAATATACCTAAAAAATGAGAAATGCTTCCACCCAGGACAAATATATGCCAGATGGGGTGGTGGTAAGGTAATCTTTTCCATAAATAAAATATTATTCCCAAAATATAACAAGCTCCTCCGATAAAAAGCCAGGTAATCATCCCTCTGGGAATCATCTCTATCATTGGTTTGAAGGCAATGACAATAATCAATCCCATAGCAACGTAAGATAAGACCAATAAGGCTTTAAGTTTGTCAAGAAGAAGTATGGTTACAGTGATACCACCTATAGCTATGCTCCAAACGATACCGAAGAGAGTCCAACCCCAGGCTCCCCGCATAAAAGTAAGGGTAATAGGGGTGTAGCTCCCTGCAATAAGAAGATAGATTGTTGAATGGTCCAGAATTCTAAAAATATTTTTTATCTTTGGGTTTACAAAGCTATGATAAAGAGTGGAAGAGAGATAAAGCAAAATAAGCGTAGTTCCATAGATGCTGAAACTCACTATTCGCCAGGCATCACCGCGCTTACTGGCAAGAACTACTAAAATTACCAAGGCGGCAATACTTAAACCTGCTCCGATACCGTGAGTAATGCTGTTGGCAATTTCCTCACCCAAGCTTTGAGTTTTTAAAGAATAACTTTCTTTTCTTGGATTATTTATTTGTTTATTTTTCATTTCTGTAAATATCCACAAACATTAAGATTAATAATTTTTTAAGATTATTGAAAAGTTGTAATATATTCTATCATGTGTATATTTATAATGTAAAGAAGTATAAGGCGTGACAAGAAAGATTGTTTATATATGGCAATTAATTAAATAATTTTTTCTTTTAATTTTATAAATGATTTTTGTAATTTTTCTCTATCAAAAAATTACTCAAAAGACATTTCATTTAATGTTAATAAAATACCTTTTTTGTTCCTTTTTTTAGAGCTGTTTTCTGTTTATATTTAGATCTTCAAACCTTAGTTTTATTTTTCGGTTCGAAGCCATGTTTAAATATTTCAATTAGTTCATCAACCATTGATTCAAGTTTTTTATCAGAGATGGGTAGTTTTAAGATACCTTTTTCAATAAGATTTATATAATTAAAATTAAACTTTATGCCCATATATATACCTAAATTTGAGCTGATTTGATTGATTGTACAAGTAATAAGGTCGATATCTACATCTTTTCTGATTTGCCCTCTTTCCCGAGCTGTAATAACATATTTCTTTAAAAAATTGC
>JAUVOA010000111.1 GCA_030599445.1 Atribacterota bacterium
ATTTTCAGGTGCAATTTATTACATCACTTCCAGAAGAAATACTACACAAACGATTTTTCTTGATATTAAAAAAATTGGGGGGGATATGAAAAGTGATATTGCAAGACCCCTTAATGCTCCGAAGAGAGATTGGTTATGAATATATCTATAACCTGTTCAGACACTTTTCTAAGTTGACTAAAAAGTGAGGGAGGAAAAATAAAAATGAAAAGACTGACTCGAAATCATTCAATCTTTGCCATGGATAAACAGAATCAGCCAGTGCTGTACGTCGATTCGGGTGAGAGGTTTATAGTTGAGACAGAGGATTGCTTTTGTCATCAGATTGTAGAATCTGATGATGTTCTTAATGATAGCTTTGATTATTCACGGGTTAATCCTGCTACTGGACCGATTTTTGTTAATGGATGTCAACCAGGCGATACATTAAAGGTTACGATACATAAAATAGAAGTTGAATCTCGAGGAGTTGTTGAGGTATATCCCGGATGGGGTCCATTGGGAAATAAGGTAGAGAAAGCCGAGACAAAAATTGTCTCCATTTCCGAAGGTTGGGCAAAATTTGGTAAATATTTATTACCACTCCATCCAATGGTCGGTGTAATGGGAGTGGCTCCCGCTGGAGAAGCTGTTTTATGTGTGAGTCCAGGACCGCATGGTGGTAATCTAGATACGGTAAATATAGCAGAGGGAGCAGAAATATATCTACCGGTTTTTGTCAGTGGTGCAAAACTTGCATTAGGGGATGTCCATGCAATAATGGGAGATGGTGAAATTTGTGGAACCGGAGTGGAAATCAGGGCAGAAGTGGAAATGAAAGTAGAAATTTGTGAAAATTGGCAGCTTTCTAATCCGGTTGTTAAGACCAAAGAGAGTTATTTCTTTATTGGCAGTGGTAAGACATTTGAAGAAGCGATACAGATTGCTGCTGAAGAATCTGTAAAATTTATTCAGGAAAGAAATAATATTTCCTGGACAGAAGCGTACATGATGACAAGTATTGCCACAGACCTTTTGTTCAGCCAAGTCGTGAATCCGCTAAAGACGGTTAGAATACGTATCCCAAGAAAGATAATAGATGAGTAATTAATAAATGGACACATCCCATTTTATTTAATAAGAGAGGTGTTTCCATGAATAAAAAATCTTATGTAAATTCTTCATTAATTGCCCCCTGTGGTATGAATTGCGGGATTTGTATGGCTTATCTTAGAGAAAAGAAAAAATGCCCTGGTTGTAACGGAAGTAATGAAGATAAACCGGTTTATTGCGTGAAATGTAGAATAAAAAATTGCGAGATTATAAAAAATAATCAATCGGGATTCTGTTTTGAATGCGAAAAATATCCCTGCTCAAGATTAAAACAACTGGATAAAAGATATAAAACGAAATACGGTATGAGTATGATAGAAAATCTGGAAAATATAAAGAATTTCGGATTAAAAAAATTCATAATCGAAGAAAGGATAAGATGGACTTGTCCTGAATGTGGTGGTATCATCTGTGTTCATAGAGGTTATTGCTATCAGTGTGGTGAAAGGAAAAAATAAATAGGGCAAGGTGTGCCAGGTCAATAATTCGGTAACTTTTATCTACTGTCCCTGTCTAAATCATAAATAATCTTTTCCAGGTACCATTCTTCCGTGTGGTTTGGATGGCTTTCTTTTAAACTCTTTATAAACCTTTCAATGGTTTCATCTGCGACCTTTGGAGGAAGGTGAAGTTTTCGGCGGCATTCCTGCCATAAGGCGCGTTGTTTTCCTACTCCCTTACGACTCCTTATCCGGTAGAAGTATAAGATATATAACACTACTGCAATTGCCAGGATAATCAATACTTGATTCATGAGATCCTCCTCATATAAATATTTTAACGCAGTTAACAGGTATCTCAACCATTTTTGTTAGTAGGGAGAAGTACATAACGCAAGCTGTGCAGTTCTGCCTGATGCCAAGCACCTAAAGTCTCCTCTGTTGAAAGAGACCGAGTATGGTAAATCTGTATATAATATAACATTTACAGTTTATGAACTCAAGGATAGAGTAGGGAATTGTGTATAGGGGGGGGGCAAGCTTATATTATAAATGCATTATGTGTCCTGTGAAGACACATAATGAAATATAAATATAAATTATATCTAAATAATGTTAGGAATCCATCGAAACGACCCCTTGGGAGTCTGCCAGCTTTTTGATTATATTGAGCAAGAACCAAAAGGCTGGAAGGAGTTTATAGAGGCACCTGATAATCCCGATGAAATGAAAGGGATCAGAGAAAAGACCAGAACAGGCCGGCCATTGGGAACGAATGATTTTACAGAAAGACTTGAAGGGAAGCTTAAGAGGCTTTTTAAGTTAAAATCGAAATGAAGGCCTAAGAAGAAAGTTAATAAAAAAATTTACAATTTTCCTTTGAAATCACGATATATATAATGTTTAAAATTAAATAGTTTAATTAAAGTTACCATTCTCTTTTCTTTAAAACCTACTTTTTTAAAAGCTTTCCGTGAATAACTATTATCTTTCATAACATGTGTAAAAACTTTTTTACATCCTTTATCTTTAAGATAGATTAAAGCCTTTACGGTTATAGCACTATGTAATCCATTATGTCTATATTGCGGCGTAGTATGACAATCAAACCAATAGGCTTCTTTATCGTTTACTTTAACTCTAATCTGAAAAATACTTTCATATTCATCATCAAAACTTATCCATCCAAAATACGCAATTTTTTCCTGATCTAAAGCTATAAAACATATTCTATCTTTCTTAAATCTTTTTCTAAAAAGTTTAATTTTCCTTTCATTTACTATCCCCTTGAATTTATCTAAATCATCTTCTACAGCCGCTCTAATAGTAAATTTAATTTTTGGCTCTATTTCCTCAATTGGCATTTTCAGTAAGTATTCATAAATTATCTCAGTTCCCCAAATAAATCCAATAGTTTTGCGCAAAATAAGCTTTAAAGCTTTAATCGTAAAGGTTACAATTCCATCATTTTTTATTTGAACAACGAGATCTTCTATTTAACCCACCTCTTTACACTTTGTTTTTATGGTAGTTTCATAATTAATTTCTATCTAGTAAGTCTATAGATATATGACTTTTTTTCATAGGAAAGACTTTTTTATTAATATTCTAAATTAGTAATAGGTTTCCCTTTTATATTAGTAATAGATAACAATGTCCTAATCGATAACTGATAATTACCTTAGATTCATACTGGATTGTATAGTTCACTTTTTATAGTATAACATTTTCAGTTCAAATGATATCAAATAATTATCAAGAGTATACGGGGTGAGGTCTTGCAATATAACAAAGGGTATGCTATATAAGCAATATGACCAGACCGCCCCTGAATGAGATCTTTAAATATAAGGATAAGAATTCAAAAGATCAAGCGATCTATAAAACTCGACTACAGTATGGCTATACCTTAAAAGACATAGCAGAATATATTGGTGTCCATTATGCTACAGTGAGCAGAGCGGTTAAAAAAAATTGAGGGGGAAGATGAAAAGTGATATTGTAAGGCCTGACCCCATAATATATGTTCATGAGGCCTCCTTTTTTGATAAGAAATCAAAAAGCGGTTCAGAATGGGTATTTATATTCTTAATAATTGTTTTTTTCCATTTTACTGGTAATGAATGAAATATTTCCAAAAGCTTTTTTCGTTGAGTCTTATTTTGTAATAAAAATTCCCCGATATCTTTTGCGGCGAGTAAATCTCTTTCCTTTTTACTTTTATTCTTACGTCTTTCAAAAATTATGAATTTATGCAGTACATACGCAGCAGGTTCCGGTAGTTGTATCATCATATACTTATATTTTATTTTCAATACATTAGATTGAAGAAGATTTAAGTATCGTAGTCCCTGAGCAGTGATATGTAGTTTAGGAAGTTCATATGGTTTATTTTTTCCTCTACCAAGTTCGGGAGTTAAAAATTCCAGTTCAAGTTCAGGATGTTCATATTTAGTGTATCCGGTAGAATAGCTATGAGTAGGAATGAAGTCCAAAGTGCGAAGTATTTCAGGAATATTTATATCTTTATGTATTTTTGCTGGATTAGGGATAAGAAAATCAATATCCATAGTTCTTACCACAGGTATTTCAGGAGCGTTATTAAAATAAATCCTGTAAAAATGATGGCACCAGCCCCTATAAGTATAATGTATTCAAAAACACCTGACTTATGCAGGGCATCAAGTGTAGCAAGAAATAAATTATTTTGTTTTGTCATTTTATCATCTTTTCAAGTTTTTTAATGTCTTTTTTGACTTGTTTATTGAGTTTTTCAAGTTTTTTTCTCTTTTCTATTTTATCTAATAAGTTTTCGAGTTCTTTTCTAGATAGTTTTCCGATGTATTTAAATATTTTCTTTTTTTCTTGCCTATAATTAAGGTAATAGTATATATTCCCTTTGATATTTTTTCTGATAAGGCTTCCCTTGGGAAGTTTTGCAATTTGTTTTTCATAGTTCTTTTTTAGTTTATTAAGTCGATCTAATTCTTCGTTTAATACACTATTTAAGATTTTCATAGTACCCTCTTTCAAATTACCAGACAAATAAATGAAAAATAGTATAAGTCTGGTAAAAAAAGAATAGATATAAATATAATATATTAAAGTTGACATAGATACCAGACAAATCTATATATATAATAATATGTCTGGTAACTTATGTCAAGAAAAATAAATTCAAGGGGTTATCACAATTCCGAGATTGATATCTTGAAAAAAGTGGTAAAAAAATTAAAGCCGGGGAAAATAGCCCCGATTCATACTTTTCATCCTGATAAATATAGTGCTTTGTTTAACCGGAAGATAGAACAGGTTTCAGATGGAGAGCTTTTCGGGGTGTAAAGTGAGTTTATTTTATTGATATTATTTTCCAAAGGAGTGTGAATTATGGATATTTTAATCACTGATTTTATATCCGGGATAGATTTTGGAGAGGTACAGGGTTTTAAGAATTTACAGATTATTCCTCTTTTTAGAAAAGGAGAGGAAGGTAAAAAAGAAATTAGGACTTATCATTCCGGTAAGCTGTACCGAGCAGGGAAGGTGGTCCTATCAGACCGATGAGTTTTTCAATTCAGAGAACATTCTTTCCTATAGGGTAAGAGGCAAGAAAGCCGCTTTTATGAGTGATTCCCTAAAGCAGGGCTGGGATTATCGTTTTGAGGGAAAAGATAAAGTCGGTTCGGCTTTGGTCTATCGCCAAAGAATCATCCATGCGGCCTTTTTTAAGATAAGCAAGGAAGAGGGAGTAGGTCGGATGTCAGGATATAAGAGGAGAAGAAGGTATAGGATTTAGAATATGTCAGGGACAATTGTTGCCGAAAAAACATTAGAAAAACTTCAAATGTTTAAGAAAAAATAGTTGGTGGAAATGAAAACAATAATGATTTATAGCGATGAACTGAAAAAATATGATTTTGGAGAAGGGCACCCTTTTAGAAGTAACAGATTTGAAAGATTTCTAGATTTTTTTAAAGAAAAACTTGGTAAAGATAAACGTTTTGAATTGATAGAAAATATTACTTTAGCTACTGATGAAGAATTGAAGTTTTGGCACAGTAAAGATTATATTAAGACTATGAAAGACGCCTCTCAAGGAAAAGATGTATCTAATCTATTCAGGTTTATAAGTGGGGACAATGTAAACCCTTCTACTAAAAAATTACCTCAAGGGATAGAAGAAGGAGCTAGAGCGGTAGTTAAAAATACGCTTTTAGCCATA
>JAUVOA010000150.1 GCA_030599445.1 Atribacterota bacterium
TCCTTTATTATCTTTAGTAACAACCATATTACTATCTCCTTCTACTTTTTATTTATTTATAATTTATTATAACATTATACCTTAGATATTTTATCATAAACAATAATACCCTTCAACCTTATTAATACAGTATCGAGTATATAGTATCGAGTATTGAGTTAAGAAAACGAAAGAAAAGACTGAAAAAGTTTACACTAACATTACTTTCGTATCGAGTATCGCGTATTGCGTAAAGAAATAGAAAGAAAGGCAGAATTGTTTATCAATAATTTTTGTTAATTATTTTATGTGCTATTAAAATGTCCTCCTCTATCTGTTTTTTTAATAAATCTGTATTACAAAAATATTTTTCTTCTCTTATTTTTTGCAATATATTAACTATTACTTTTTTATTATATATTTTTTCGTTGAAGTTTATAATGTGAACTTCTATGGTCCGTTCTGTTTCCTTAAAAGTTGGTTTAGTGCCTATATTCATTAAACCATAATATTTTTTACTATCAATTTCAATTTCCACTAAATATACTCCGTTAACCGGAAGAATTTTATCTGTCGCTGTCTCGATGTTAGCTGTAGCAAAATTTAATAATTTTCTTCCCCTGCCCTTACCAGAAACAACTCTTCCGAAAATCGTGATATTATGCCCTAATAATTTTCTTGCTTTTTCGATTTCTCCTAGCCTAATATAATCTTTTATTATAGTACTGCTAATTATGGTGTTTTCTGCAATTATTGGTTTTAAAATATTAGTATTAAATTTATAAAGCTTGCTATATTCTTTTAAAATATTTGTATTTCCTTTTCCCTGAAAACCAAATTTATAATTAAAACCTACAAAAAGTTCTTTTACCTGCAAACTATCGATTAAAATATTACTTACAAAATCTTCAGGGGATATTTTACTTATCATTTTATTAAATCTAATAATAAGAAAAACATCAACATCTAAGTTTCTAATTAGGTTTATTCGTTCCTCCAAAGTGGTTAATAAAAAAACTTTGCTTTCCGGGTTAATTATTTTATCAGGATGAGGGTCAAAAGTAACAACAATACTTATTCCATCATTCTTTTTAGCTTTATCAGAAGCTAGTTTAATTAATTTTTGATGTCCTAAATGTACGCCATCAAAGACGCCCAAAGCAATATATCGTTTCTTTTTAGGTAATATTATATTTTTTGAATACTTTATAATTTCCATAATTGATTATTTTGAATCGAATTAGCAAATTTAATTATTTCTAAAAACCTTAACCGGTTTAAAAAAAATACTTTTTCCGTTTTTTTTAATTGAAGTACCTATGGATAACAAATTACCTTTTACATCAAATATTTTAAAAAAATTGTTTTTTCTTGTTTTTAGTCTTTTCGGAATCTCAACAATTTGCTCACTTGATATAATCCCGCCATTTAAAACAGTTTTGGTTGCTTCATTTTTTACAGTTATTTTATCCAACTTTTCAAGAGCGGAATCAATGCTAATAAGATATCTCTTCCCAAAAGCTTTTTCTTTCTTTAATTCTTCTAAATTTAGTGAATCTCCAATACTAAAATTACCAACTTTTTTTCTAACCAAATTTGATAAATGTGCACCACAACCCAATTCATCACCTATATCGTTACATAATGTTCTAACATATGTGCCTTTTGAACAAATAACTTCAAATTTAGCAATACACGCCTTCTGGTTAAAATTCATCAAATTTAACTTATATATTTTGATTTCCTTAGGACTTCTTTTTACTTTCATACCTTTCCTGGCAAGACGATATAATCTTTCTCCCTTGTAATGAACCGCTGAAAACATCGGGGGTATCTGACTAATTATGCCTTCATATTTTTGGAATATATCTTTAATCCTTTTTTCATCAATATCAGTTTTAACTTCTCTTCTTTGAACAATTTTGCCTTCTGAATCTTGGGAATCAGTGCTTATACCCAAAATCATTTCACCCTGATAGTGTTTTTCCATACCTACTAAAAATTCGGTAATTTTTGTAGCTTGACCGATACATACCAATAGAACACCGGAAGCAGAAGGATCTAATGTTCCCGCATGTCCTGCTTTAGAAACATTTAAAATATTCCTAACCTCTTTTACGGCTTGATATGAGCTAATTCCTTTTGGTTTAAATATGTTTAAAATACCGTTCATTTATATTAAAAATCATCTTTTCTATTATTATAATATTTTTTTTATTTTGGTTCCTGAATATTATTTTCTTTACTATATACTATCCTGACTGATATCTTCTTAACCAGCCAACTAAATAGCCAACAAGGGATGTAATGTGTAATAAGTACCAGCTTTTATAATTTTAAGAATTTAATCTTGTTACTCATTACTCATTACTTGTCACTGTATTTTATACGCGATACTAATTTGGCTTCTTTCTTTTCTTTCCTAAACCATCTAACCAGGTAACCAGCTAACCAACTAACTAGTTAACCAGTTAACTAATTTTCATACCCAAGGTATTTAATATCACCAAATAACTCAGAAAGAACATTTTCTTTAATTTCGTCCAGCTTTCCCGAACATAAACAACCGGCAGCATTTGGATGGCCACCGCCCTTAAACTTGCCGGCAAATTTATTTACGTCAAAATTTCCTTTGGAGCGAAAACTAACCTTTATTTTATTATCTTTGGTTTCTCTAAACAAAATAGATATTTCAACATTGTTCAAAGTAGTGGCGATATCAATTATCCCTTCTATCTCCTCATCATTTGCATTAGTATCATTCAACATCTTTCTGGTAATGGTTAGCCATGAAACACAACCGGATTCATTTATCTCTAAAGTCAAAAGTGCTTCTCCTAATAATTTTAATCCAGAATATGTATTCCTATTATAAATATTGTTAGCAATTAGATGCGGTTTTATTCTATGGCAAGTCAAATGGGAAGCTATTTCAAATGTTTTTGAACTTACATTTGAATATCTGAAGGAACCGGTATCAGTTATTATGGCAGTAAATAAACAGGTAGATATTTTATCATCCAATAAATCTGAGTCAATAAAATTAATTAATTCATAAATAATTTCTCCGACCGAAGAAGCAGAACTATCTACATAATTTAAACTCCCGTAATTTTCGTTGCTCTTATGGTGATCTATATTTATAATAGTTTTTATATTCTTAAATATCTCGTACGTCTTTCCAATTCTTTTAATATTACTGCAATCAAGGGCTATCACCACATCTATGTTTTTTGGGTTAATACAATTATCTTCCAAGTAATGTACTTTATCACTATCGGGCAAAAAATCATATAATTTGGGTAATCTATTCTGATTTAAAATGATGGCTTTCTTATGTAGTTTTTTTAAAATGAAATAAAGGGCAAGTTCGGAACCAATTCCATCTCCATCCAAATTTATATGGGAAGTAATTAAAAAATTATTATTCTCCTGCAATACTTTGGTAATTTCGTCAAAATTACTCATTATTTTTATCTTTCTTCAAATTTAATTGTTGGTCATGAGCTTCAGTAATAATTTTTAATAATCTGTACTGATGCTCTAAGTCTTCATCGATTTTAAATTCTATATTTGGCGCGTATCTTAGTTTTAAATCTTTTCCCAATTCACCTCTTATAAATTTTGTCGCGTTTTTAAGTCCTTTTAAAGCTTTTTTTTGTTGAGCCTCATCATTAAAAATAGTTACAAAAATATCAGCATATTTCAAGTCAGATGAAACTTTTATCCGAGTTATAGTAACAAATTTTATCCTCGGATCATTTATTTTCCGATAAATTATATTGTTAATTTCTCTTTTAAGAGACTTTTCTAACTGTTCGCTTCTTTTGGATAATAACATTATGTTTTTCCTTATAAATTAGTTGTTAGTAAATAGTAATTCGTATCGAGTATCGCGTAAAGAAAATCAGTTTTTAGTTATCGGTTATCAGTTTATTAAGATTTCTGTCATTGCGAGGGTAGCACTCAAGTAATATTGAGTGCCACCCGTGGCAATCTCTTTGTTTAGCTAAAAACTTAAAGTGTAAAGTGAAAACCATAATTTAAAACTAAAAAACCCTTTTCGTATAAAGTATTGCTTTTAAAGTATCTGTTTTTTTATTTTGTCTTCTGAATTCTGTCTTCGGACTTCTATTTTCTTAACGAGATACGATTCACGAGATACGAGATACGAATTAGTCTGGGGTTGGATTTATTCGACCCGTTTCCTTATAAAATAGTTGTCTTAAAATTTATTACCTGCAATTTATTTTGCTGCTCAATAAATTTCATTACTTCATTTAAAGCACCATTAAGATATCTTTTTTCATTTCCTATGCAAGCGATTCCTAAAGTCGTATTTTTCCAAAGATCGTAATTGTTTATTTCAGAAACTGAAACATTAAAGTTATTTCTTATTCGTGATTTTATACTTTTTATTATATTTCTCTTGTCTTTTAGTGAGTGACTATCCGGGAAATATAAATTTATGGTACAAGTTCCTAAAAGCATACCGTTTTCTATCTTTCTCTTATTATATTTCCCGATATGATAGGGTTCATCAAAACCAGTAACAATCTCAGGATTGTTTTGATACTTAGACTTATCATAGGTCTGTGCAGATAAAGAATGGACCATAAGAAAGGCAATAAAGATGGTTAAAAAAATAGTTAAGTACTTCATAATGCATCCTCCTAAAAAATTATTGTGAAACTAATTTTCATCAAAGAGAATCAGA
>JAUVOA010000270.1 GCA_030599445.1 Atribacterota bacterium
CCCCTTATAAATTAGTCGTTAGTTTAAAATACAAAATGCAAATTAGTTAGTTGGTTGTCTGGTTAACTTG
The DNA here is from genome assembly GCA_030599445.1 of Atribacterota bacterium. Lineage (GTDB taxonomy): Bacteria > Atribacterota > Phoenicimicrobiia > Phoenicimicrobiales > Phoenicimicrobiaceae > Sediminicultor. The sequence goes on from JAUVOA010000270.1 coordinate 71, forward strand.
TTTAATACTAATAATTTATTAACCAATTAACCAGCTAACTGAGTAACTAACTAACGAATTAATTATAAGGGTGGTAATCATCTATCTGGGATGTAAGTTACCTTACACCTCTTGCGACCTACCCGAAGATTCAGCGGGCCACCACAGCTCTTCCTATTTGGTCTTGCTCCGAGCGGGGTTTACTAAGCTTGTTAGTCACCTAACAACTGGTAGGCTCTTACCCTGCCTTTTCACCTTTGCCCGGCACTCAATCCTGAAATTAAGTAAAAAAAATTTTATATCTAAAAAAGAAATAAAAATCTTTATATTATCCGTCTTAAGATAATTTAAATTCAGGATTGAGTGCCGGGCTGTGTATTTTCTGTAGCACTTTCCTTAAGGTTACCCTCACTGGGGGTTACCCAGCACTCTGCCCTGTGGAGCTCGGACTTTCCTCGAAAGAAATACTATTTCTTCCGCGATTACCTGATCTACTTATCAAATATTCTTTTTTCAATTTTAAAATACCATTTTAATAAAATAAAGTCAATTAACTTAAAAGAAAGTATCGAGTATATAGTATCGAGTATCGAGTTAAGAAAGAGAAAAAAAGATGTAAGCATAATCTTTTTAATCCAACTGCCCTACTGAAGTTTGCACTAACAATAAAATTCGTATCGAGTATCGGGCATCGAGTATTGCGTGAAGAAAAAGAAAGAGCTTAGGATTTAAAAAATTAAATCAGCATATAACAGTAAAGAAAAAAGAAAGTAGAAAAAAATAGAGCAATAACTAGTCTTTTCTTTTTAACTGCCTCGTTAGAATTTACACCAATAGTTAATCTTTCCAAATTAGAATTCGGCTGCAATTGGGGCAAATTATTATCTTTCGATTCTTTTTTAATTGATAAATAGCGTCACTGGGAAGATCGAGATAACAGCCTGGACATATAGAATCATTAACTTTCATAATGGCTTTTCCACCCTTTTCTTTTCTTAAATGTTCATATTCTTTTAAAAGACGGTTATCGGTTATTTTATTTAATGTCTCTTCCCTTTTGATATTTAAAGAATTCATATTCTTTTCAATTACTAACCTTGATAAATCCATTTCTTCTTTGCGTTTTTTAAACTCTTCCTCGTTCACTTTCAAATCTGCGTCGAGATGACCAATCGATTTATCAAGGTCTTCCATCTCTTCCATTAAATCTAAAACATCTTCTTCAATACTATCTTTTTCTTCTTTATAATTGGCTATTACTTTTTGTATCTGTTTAAGCTCCTTGATATCAGATATTTTTCCTCCATATAAATCTTCCTGATGTTTTTCGATTCTATTAGATTTTTCAGTTAAATCTAATTCTATTCTTTTTAATTTAACCTGTAAATTCTTGTAATTTTCATTTTTATTTTTTAAACTATCTTTCAGCACCAGAATTTTTTTAGTAATCCCTTCTATCATTAAAGGCAAGTTACTCTTTTTCTTCTCTTCTTCATCGATATCAATATCGATTTTCTGTAATTCTAAAAGTATATCATATTGTTCTTCTATCAATAACCTATTTCTCCTCTCTTCACAGTTGTAAAGCCCATTAAAAGAAAAAAACCTTACTTCTTATACAAAAGAAGTAAGGTTTTAACAAAACTTTGGTATTTTAACATTTTTATGCTTTTTCATAATTCTTATACTATCCATATTATTATTAAAGTTAATAATTATCAATTTTTGGTGGGCCCACCTGGATTCGAACCAGGGACCGACCGGTTATGAGCCGGTTGCTCTGCCAGCTGAGCTATGGGCCCGTTAGCCAACATTATCTTCGTTAAAAGTATATCAGATATGTTTATAAAGTCAAGAAATTATTCGTATATCGTATGTCGCAAAAAATAGAATTTAGGAAACAGAAGGTAAGATGGTATCGAGTATACATTTAGTTAGTTGGTTATCTGGTTAAGAAATAAAAAAGAAAAAAGTAGGGGCGTATTGCATACGCCCTTGTAACTTATTCTAGATGCAGGCTCTTTAGTTGTCCACAGGCAGCAGAAATATCATCACCTTTTGATATTCTTGTAGTGGTTGGAATTCCCTTGGCTGCCAGCTTATTTTTAAAGGATTTGACTTGAGAAATACCGGGTGCCTGTAGTAAGGAATCGGGCGCAGAATTAAAAGTAATTAAATTTATTCTAGAATTAAATCCCTCAATCAGTTTAGCCAATTTATCTGCATAAATCAGTGAATCATTCACTCCTTTAATCAAAATATATTCAAAAGTAATCTGCCTTTTAGTTTTTTCCGCATAATTCTTGCATGCTTCTATCAGATCAGGTAAGGGATACATATTATTTACCGGCATTAGATAAGACCTTAATTTATTTTCCGGAGCATGTAGAGAAACCGATAACTCAATCTGCCAATTACGCTCTTGTAACCTTTTTATAGCCGGTATCACCCCACAGGTAGAAAGGGTGATCTTTCTTGCTCCAATATTAAAAGCATCTTTAGAATTCAATATACAAATGGCTTTTACAACATTATCATAATTATCCAAAGGCTCACCAATACCCATAAATACAATATTATTGAGATTAGATTCAATCTTTTTCTTTACAAATAAAACTTGATTTAAAATCTCACTAACTGTAAGGTTTCTGGTAAAACCTTTTTTGCCGCTTTCGCAAAACAAACAGTTATGTTTACAACCAATTTGAGAAGATATACATTCAGTTACTCTTTTATCGGAAAATATAAGAACACTTTCTATTAAATTTCCATCTTCTAACTTAAATAAATATTTTTCGGCTTGGTCTTTTGATTTAGCTAAATTTACCAACCCTATCTTGCTTATGTAAAAATTTTCTTGAAGTAAGTCTCTAAATGATGTTGGAAGACTCAGCATATCTCTGAAGTCTTCTATGCCTTTTTTGTAAAGAAAATCAAATAATTGAGTTCCC
>JAUVOA010000077.1 GCA_030599445.1 Atribacterota bacterium
CTCATTAGGTTTAATTGATGAAAGCAAGATCTACCAGGAATATCTTTATATTTCGAAGAAACTTGGTTTTGAACTTCCTTCCCATGAAGAAGTAAGAAACCTGGGGGTGGCAGAGCAAAAATTGGTAGAGATCTTGAAAGCTCTAATCCATAAAGCCAAATTTATAATTATGGATGAACCTACCGCTTCCTTATCGGAAAATGAAATAGAACATCTTTTTCGAATCATTTCTGAGCTCAAGTCAAATCATGTCAGCGTTCTTTATATTACTCATATCTTAGGAGAAGTTTTTAGGATTGCAGATCGAATTACCGTGTTAAGGGATGGGAAAAAAATTAAAACAGTTTTTACCAAAGATGTAAATCGAGATGAAGTGATTACCATGATGGTGGGAGAGAGTTTAAAAGATACCCATCCTTCTCAGCCCACTGAAATAAATAGAGTTCAAAGCCCGGTTTTAAAAGTGGAAAATTTGCGAAAGAAACCAAGAGTAAACGGTATATCATTTGAAGCTTTTCCCGGTGAAGTTTTAGGCATTACCGGTCTTACTGGTGCAGGAAAGACCGAGCTATCCCGGCTTATTTTTGGTGCGGACAAATTAGATGGCGGTTTAATTTTAATTAATGATAGATCTGTCAGCTTTCATTCGCCGGTAGATGCAGTTAAAAGTGGAATTTCTTTAGTTCCTGAAGATCGAAAAAAAGATGCACTTATTCTTATGCTTGAATTATACAAAAATATTACGCTTCCCACACTTGCCCAGTTTTCAAGTAAAGGGGTACTTTCAATTGGAAAGGAGTTTGATATTACCCAGAAATGTATAAAAAAATTAGATATAAAAACTTCAGGTGTAAATCAGGTTGTAAGGTACTTAAGTGGTGGAAACCAACAAAAGGTGGTTATCTCTAAATGGCTACAAACCGAACCGAAAGTTTTAATCATGGATGAACCGACTCGGGGAATTGATGTAAAAGCCAAAGTGGAAATATATAATATCGTACGTAAATTGGCTAAATCCGGTGTTTGCGTTATTTTTGTTTCTTCTGAAGTTTCGGAAGTAGTTAAAGTTTCAGATAGGATTTTAGTTTTAAGCCAGGGAAGGATATCTGGTGAATTTAAACATGGGGTTAGCCAGGAAGAAATTATGAGAATTATATTAAAGGAAGATGAATAAAAAGATAAATTTAATAATAAAAATGTCTTTCTCAAAATAAAAAATATTTTATGAATAGGAAAGGTAATATGAATAAAAAGATAAATTTTAATACATTAGCATATTCGATAAAGAAAAATGGAATCTTATTTATATTTATTTTATTGTGTGTTTTTTTATCAATTATAACTCCCGGTTTCTTGTCATGGGCTAATATTCTCAATATCCTTAGGCAAAGTTCTATTATTGGGATTATGGCCATAGGAACAACATTTGTTATTATCGGAGCAGGCTTTGATATCTCCGTTGGCTCATTACTTGCACTGACTGCAGCAATGTGTATTGGGTTACAACAGCATATGCACTGGGGTTTTGCCATCCCATTAGTTTTGATAGTAGGCGCATTAGTTGGTATGTTAAATGGTTTTTTAGCAGCAAAAATTCATATCCCCGCCATTATTGCTACTTTAGGAACTATGACTATTGTAAGAGGTTTAGTGTATTTATATACTGGTGGATATCCTTTATATATCGATTCTCCAGGTTTTGCTTTTATAGGACAGGGTTATCTGGGACCAATACCTTTTCCAGTTATTATTCTTATAATTATGGTTGTTTTTTGGCAATTTATTTTGATAAGAACGAGATTTGGACGGTATGCCTGTGCCCTTGGTGGGAACAAAGAAGCAGTTAGACTTTCAGGGGTTAAAGTAGATTACTATCACATCCTTACCTTTGTTGTAGGTGGCTTGATGGCAGCTATGGCCGGAGTTGTTTATGCCTCTCGGCTTTTATCAGTCACTCCTCTGGCAGGACAGGGTTATGAGCTGGATGCTATTGCCTCAACGGTTATTGGGGGAACAAGCGTGGCTGGCGGAGAAGGTTCGGTAGTGAGGACTTTAGTAGGTGTCTTGCTTTTGACTATTATTGCTAATGTTTTTAATCTTCTTGGAGTACATATTTATGTCCAGTATGTAATTAAAGGAGCTATTATTCTCTCTGCGGTTGGCTTTGATACCTATTCCAAGTTCCGAGAATAGTTTAAGTAGAATACTTTAAAATAAAAAGATAAGTTAAGGTTTTAATAAAATAATATGATGATGAATTAAATATAAATTAATTTATAGACTTGCTTAAACAGGAGTGTCTTATGAAAGGAAATGCAATTATAGGGCAATTTGGCGGACCTACCTCAGTTATTAATTCGAGTCTTTGTGGTCTTATTCAAGAAGGTCTTAAATCAGAAAAAATCGAAAGTGTTCTTGGCATGAGGTATGGGATTATAGGATTTATGAAAGACGAGATCGTTGATTTGGGAAAAGAAGACCATCGAGTAATTGAAACATTGCGGCAAACGCCTTCATCCGCTTTAGGCTCGTGCAGATATATATTAAAACAGGAAGATTTCCCACTTATAATTACACAACTTAAAAAATATAACATCCGATATTTTTTTCTTATTGGTGGCAATGGTTCAATGGAAATCATTCGGCAGATAGAAAAATACTGCAAAAAAAATAATTACAAATTAAATGGAATTGGAATTCCCAAGACAGTGGATAATGACCTTTGCGGGACTGACCATGCTCCGGGCTTTGCCTCTGCAGCGAGATATGTGTGCCTTTCAGTTCAACAAGCAGGCAGACTTGCCAGAGATATGCAAAGCGTAGATAAGTATGTTATTTTACAAACTGTAGGCAGAAACACAGGATGGTTGGCTGCGTCAGCGGCATTGGCTAAAAAAAGCGAGTCCGACGCTCCTCATCTGATTTATATACCTGAAAGACCTTTATCCAGAAAAAGATTTATAACAGATGTTACAGAATGTATTAAAAAAAATGGATGGGTCTCCATAATATGTGGTGAAGGTATCCTCTGGGAAGACAAAAGTTTTGTAGCCAGCCTTCAGGTACAGGATGATTTTTCCGATATAGAATTTGGTGCAATGGGTGGAGGGAGTGCAGCACTTAATTTACATAAGTTGATTCATCAAGAAACTAATTATAGGGGGGAATTCCAAATAACCGAGTCTCTATCTATGTGTGCAATAGACAGGGCGAGTAAGGTTGACTTGGAAGAAGCCCATGCTTGTGGAGTTAAGGCAATAAAATTAGCCGAAGAAGGCGCTTCGGGGATTATGGTTTCAATCCATCGGGTTAGTTCCTCTCCTTACAAAATTGAATTAAGCACTCTTTCTCTTGATAAGGTGGCGGTAAAGATAAAACCGATGAATGATAAATACATAAATGCTCAAGGGAATTTTGTGACTGATGAATATATAAAATACATTAAACCGCTTGTGGGCGAACTCCCCAACTATAGTGAATTAAACTTTATAAAACATAAATAATCGTTACTTAGCAATAGGAGATTAGAGATGAATTTACAGGACAATAAATATAATAAATTTTTTTTGATCAAAGAGATGTTAGAGACAGGTGAAATAATTAAGCGTCTTGATGTTAGAAAGATATTATCTTATGAAGAAGAAGTAAAAAAAGAAAGGATATTTATTACTGGTGAAGGTTCATCCCGTATTTTTCCGGCAAAGAAGATTATGTATGAAGCCCGAAAGAAAGGTTATAAAGAAGATTTTTATACAGATTGTGCAGCTCAAGCACTTGAGTATAAGCTTTTAGATAGTACAGTATTTGTAGCATCTAATTCCGGAAAAACAAAAGAAGATTTAGAATTAATTCAGAAATTAAAAAGACAAAATCATGATAATATTATTAGTATTGTAGCTAATGCCGGGACTCCAATAATGAATGAGGCTCATGCATCATATCTGCTAACCTGCGGTAAAGAGAACGCAATTCCTGCCACAAAATCAGTAGTAGAACAGGCACTTTTTTACGATTTATTATTTAGGAAATTGAATAATTTATCTTTACCTGATTTGAGTAAGCTGGGTAGATTAATAACTCAAGTTTTGGAGATGTATATTCCAGATGAGATTACAGAAACTTTAATTAACTCGAAAATTATTTACTTTGCGGGTAGAAATAATGGCGTGGCAGAAGAATTAACCCTTAAGGCAAACGAAATAGCCCGCAAGAAATCGGATTTTTTAGAAGGCACATATGTTTTTCACGGTATAGAAGAAGTTATGAATACAGATGAAGTCGTTGTAATTGTTGATCCATTTAAAGATGAAGAGGAAAAATATAAAAATGTACTTATTAAAGGTATAGGATTAAAAGTAATTGCAATTTCTACAAGAAAAACTATATTCCCTACTATAATAATTCCGGAATATGGTGATTTTACTAATTACCTTGAAATTGCCGCAGGTTGGAATCTTCTGGTAGAAGTCGGAATAAATATGTGTATTGATATGGATAAAACAGTGCGAGCCCGAAAAGTAGGTCATAAATTTAAATTCTTCTCCTAACGCTGTTATTATGTAGAGTGTGTAAGGGATACATCCTCTTAACATTATTAGCAGAACCCCCTTTCTTTTTAATCAAACCTTTTTCTATCTTTATTTTTTTATCCAGATAACCTTTTTAAAATGATTTAACCTGATAATGGGTAAAGTTTTTGTGTAATTGTTTGGACATAATTTAGAACCTCTTTTCCCTTTAAGATTTAGTTCTAGATTACATCTTTTTTGCCATTTCGGGTTAGTCCACTTTTGAATTTTAAATCATTAAAAAACAGTCCGGTTTTGATTATTAAATGACATGAGTAAAAAATATTTTGATTATAATTTGTAATTGTGGTAAACTTCAAATTTGTGTGCTTGTCACCAGTTAGGATAAAGGAAATGAATATGATGAAAAAAGTAAATTTAAGAAATATTGCTATTATTGCCCATGTAGACCATGGGAAAACTACTCTGGTTGATGCTATGTTGAAACAAAGCGGTACTTTTCGGGAGAACCAAGAAGTAAAAGAGAGGGTAATGGATTCTAACGATTTAGAGAGGGAAAGAGGAATTACTATTTTCTCCAAGAATGCATCTGTTTATTGGCGGAAAACAAAGATTAATATTGTTGATACTCCGGGGCATGCAGATTTTGGTGGAGAAGTTGAAAGAATACTTCGAATGGTTAATGGAGTTCTCTTGATTGTAGATGCCTTTGAAGGACCCATGCCCCAAACCAGATTTGTTTTGCGTAAAGCAATGGAATTGAATCTTGTTCCTATTGTAGTTATTAATAAAATAGACCGGCCTAATGCTCGACCTGTCGAAGTATTGAATGAAATCTATGATCTATTCATTGAACTGGGAGCAAATGATGATCAGATCGATTTTCCGGTTATTTACACTTCCGCACGTTCAGGTGTTTCCGGATTTTCTACGGAGGACTTAGAGGATGATCTTGAACCCCTTTTTTCAACCATTTTGGAGCATATACCAGCTCCTTCAGTAGAATATAATGCTCCCCTGCAATTACTAGTGACTAATCTTAATTATGATGATTATGTAGGAAAAATAGTTGTTGGACTTATTAATCGTGGAAAAATTGAAGAAGGGGAAATTGTATCTTTAATCAAGCGGGACAAGAGAAAAGTATTATGTAAAGTTATAAAGCTTTATCTTTTTGAAGGTTTAAAGAGAAAAGAGGTAAAAAAAGCTGAATCAGGAGAAATTGTAGTAATAGCCGGAATCAGCGATGCTAATATTGGAGAGACTATTGCCTGTAAAGAAAAACCGGAAGCTTTATCAAAAATCAATATTGACGAACCAACTTTGACCATGGATTTTATTGTAAATAATAGTCCGTTTGCCGGAAAAGAGGGTAAATTTATTACCTCTCGACATTTAAGAGAAAGGCTATTTAAAGAAATAGAAACCAATGTAAGTTTGAAAGTGAAAGAAACCGAGTCCACAGATACTTTCCACGTATCCGGAAGAGGAGAGCTTCATCTTTCTATTTTAATTGAAAACATGCGTCGCGAAAGTTATGAGTTTCAGGTGTCTAAACCTAAGGTTATTTTTAGGCATATTGATGGAGAAAAATACGAACCGACAGAACTGATGACCTGTGATATTCCTAAAGATACCATGGGGGTAGTTATGGAAATTTGTGGGAAGAGAAAAGCAAAATTAATTAACATGATTGACTTTTCCGATGATCAACTTCGACTTGAATTTGAAATTCCGGCAAGAGGTTTAATTGGTTTTAGAGATGAATTTCTTACCAGGACAAAAGGTAAAGGCATCATGCACCACCTCTTTCTTAATTATCAACCTTACAAGGGTTATATCCCTCATCGGTCTCGAGGTGTCTTAATTGTATTTGAGAGTGGCCTAACCAGTACATACGGTCTATATAATGCTCAAGCAAGAGGTACATTATTCGTAAATTCGGCAACAGAAGTCTATCAGGGGATGATTGTCGGAGAAAATAGAAGAGCGGGAGATATGGAAGTGAATGTCGCCAAGAAAAAACATGTTACAAATATGCGTGCAAGTGGTTCAGATGAAGCACTTCGTTTGGAAAAGCCTCGCCAGTTTTCCTTAGAGCAAGCATTAGACTATATTCAAGAAGATGAATTATTAGAAATTACACCTTCCAATATGCGTCTTAGGAAAAAATTATTGAATCCTCACTCTCGATATCAACAGAAAAAAAGTTTAAAAAATGCAATGAATTATTAAATAGTATGACAGGGGACGTTCCCTGACACACCTTAATTTGAGGAGAAAAATTATGACAGATAAAATCAAATTTGAGCATCTCGGACTTTCTAAAAGGGCCTTAGATGCTATTCTTAAGAAAGGTTTTGAAGAACCATCTCGCATTCAGGCCTTAACAATCCCCGTAATGTTGCGGGACGATATTAATATAATAGCACAGGCTCAGACAGGTACTGGCAAAACAGCTGCCTTCGGACTGCCTTTAATAGAA
>JAUVOA010000201.1 GCA_030599445.1 Atribacterota bacterium
AAAAATACGGTTTTGCGGGACAGAAATCAGGGGTTACTGAAAAATCCACCCCTAGATAAAAAAAAGAAAAAACGGGTGAGTATTTCCTTTATCTAAACTTTATTATCTAAGAGCTTATCATAGAGCTACCAGTTTGAATGCTCGAGATTTTCTCTTAAGGCTGACTTACTTACACAATTATAGAATTAAATATCTACAGATAGATAACGGTTAAAGAGTGGGAAAAGTATTTTGTCCAAGAAGTCAAGAAAAGGAAGATAACTTTGGTTTACAATTATCCTAAGTCTCCCAAGATGAATGCCTTTGTAGAAAGAGTGAATAGTACGGTCCAGACCGAATATCTAGATAGATTTTACGAAGAGACCAATATAGGTAAGATTAATGAAATACTATATGATTGTCTAATCGAGTATAACTTCTATCGACCTCATAGGAGCTTGAATCTTTTGACTCCTATTGAATATTGTAGTAAATTAAATAACAGAGATGCTTTAATGGTGCAAATGTATTGGACTCAAATAAGATCTTGATTTTTATGTCGTATGGTAATATATTAGTGACAGTATACCGTATATCGTACACTATATACCAAAAAAAGATAGTTTTTGATATATTAAGGTATAAAAAAGACTTGAATACTTGGTTGTTTCAGCCACGATGTGTAAAAAATAGTACTAGGAAAAGCAATGCAAAGGGGTCGTTATTATAATAAATAAAATTGATTTTAAAGCTAAAAATCTGACATCTTATCCTGTTAAATTTATCAATATTATTTATAAAATTAATTATGAGAAGGTAAAAAGATGATGAAAATTGCAAAAATACTTATTGCCGAATTTAAGCATGAGACAAATACTTTTTCTAATAAAAAAACGGGTAAAAAAGAGTATAATGATAGATATATAAAATATGGTAAAGAGATAGAAGATTTCTTTAAAAATACAAAAACCGAAATAGGTGCTTTTATTGATGCAAGCAGGGAAGAAAATTTTAAAATCATCCCTACCATAGCAGCTAATGCCTGGCCTGCTGGTCCCGTAACGAGAGACATGTTTGATCTGGTTAAGACAAACATAATCAATACAATTAATGAAGAAAAAAATATTGATGCAATTCTATTATCGCTTCACGGAGCAATGGTTTTGGAAGATGCTCCAGATGGAGAAGGGGAGATTTTGGAGGCAATTCGTAAGGTTATCGGCAAAGATATTCCTATTGTTGCTACATTAGACTTGCATGCTAATATAACAAGAAAAATGATTATTAATTCCAATGGATTTTTCCCATTTGATAACTATCCTCATACTGATATATATGCTCGGGGCCATGAAGCAGTAATAAATTTAGCTAGAATGTTACGTAAAGAAATAAAACCAGTGATAAGGATAAAAAAATTGCCTTTGTTAAGCCCCAGTTTAGAGACAAATAAACCACCTCATAAAGAATTTTTAGATATGGCTCACTCTTGGGAAAAAAATCCAAAGGTTATAAGTGTTAGTATTGTCACAGGATTTTCCTGTGCAGATATATATGAAGGAGGAGTTACTGTTATAGCTCAGACAAATGATGATATTCCTTTAGCTGAAAAAATAGTTGAAAAAATTGGAAGAGGGATAATGAAAAAACATAAAAATTTTGTAAAGAAAACATTATCTATTGAAGAAGCTATAAAAATTGGAATGGAGGCATCTGAATCCCCCGTTATTTTAGCAGATGTTGCTGATAACCAAGGGAGTGGCAGTCCTGGTGATGGAACGCAATTATTAAGAAAATTAATTGAAATGAAAGCTAAAAATGTAGGATTTGCAAATATTCCTGATCCTGATACAGTCGAGAAATCAATAAAAGCCGGAGTAGGTAATAGCGTGAGCGTAAGATTGGGGGGGAAATCAAATTACAATTTAGGAGAACCTATTGAGGTTTCTGCAATTGTCAAAACAATTGCTGATGGTAGATTTATAAATAAAGGTCCCATGTTTAAGGGGCTCCAAATGAATGTAGGGCGAACTGTTGTACTAGATATAGATGGGATTGAAGTTATTGTAACCGAAGGACGATTCCAACCTTGGGATCCTGAAATTTTCAGGAGAGTAGGTATTGAACCCACAGATAAACAAATATTAGTGGTAAAATCTACTCTACATTACCGAGCAGCTTTTGGGGAGTTTGCAAAAAAAATGATTGATGTTGATACTCCGGGTTTAGATCCTGCTGATATAAAAACCTTAGATTTTAAAAATATTCGGAGACCCATCTTTCCTTTAGACCAATTGTATGAAGAATAAACATAGGTATGATTCAAAAAGAGATTTGATAAAGAAAAACAACTATTAGAGGCAAAAGCATAGTGAATCAAATTTAACTTTAATTTAGCGGGAACTCTCCATCTGCCAAGGTGGGGATGAGAGCAAGTTCCCGATAAGTCGGGACAGACGATAGTCTGTTAAGGCAAAAGTGTGGGAGTCTAATTTTTATGGAGAAAACGGATGAATTCATTAATTAAAGTAGACAAAAGAATCATTGATATATTTGATCGGATTGATCGTTTAATTAATTTAGATATTCCCGGAAGAGGTGTGGTTAAATTTTTATATCAATTTGCCAGAAAGAAAGTAGATTACCCTTTAACATTACTTGCTAGTCAAAAATTAAATCATATTTTAAAAAAAGGGGATATTATTTTTATAGCCACAGGCTGGCCAGATAGGCCAGAAATAACTCCTGATATTGCAGAAACAGATGGTCCGCCGGGAGCAGCATCTTTAGCCAGGGCTATTAACAGAGCTTACCATGCTGTACCATTCATCTTCATCGAAGAAAATTTGGTTCAGGCAATGACTATGGTAATGAACTCAGCAGGTTTGAAAGTATTGCCACCTGCACAAGCGATAAAAACACCGACATATCATACCCCAATTAATTCGGCTTCAATTCTTTCTTTCCCTATCGAAAAAGACAGAGCAATTAAGAGAGCTTATGAACTTATTGATCAATATCAACCTAAAGCAGTGATTACTATCGAAAAAGGTGGGATGAATGAAAAAGAAGTTATTCATACCAGCAGAGGGGTTAATTCGACTATATATATGGCTAAAATTGATTACTTGGTTCAGGAAGCAATTAAAAACAAAATTACTACTATTGGTATTGGGGATGGCGGAAATGAAATTGGAATGGGTTGTATCCGGGAGGAAATAAAGAAACACTTACCTTTCGGTGATAAGTGTAAGTGCCCCTGCCAAGCTGGGATAGCTCCGGCAACCAAGACAGATTTTCTTATTACGGCAGCAATATCGAATTGGGGAGCCTATGGATTAGCTGCCGGTCTTTCTTTATTGAATAATGATATTGATATATTTCATAATAGGGAGGTAGAGAAGAGAATATTACAAAAAGCCTCCGATGCCTGTTTTATTGATGGAATAAACGGATATACTGAACCCGGTGCTGATGGTTTACCTTCAAGAGTTCATGAATCCTTTGTTGAGGTCTTACAGGAATTAATAGCAAAAGGAATGAAGCAATTATAAGATGGTAGTACATATAAGTACATTTAAGTTGATTATTCTAATTATATGGTTTGAACAAAGCAATTGCAATTAAAAAATATAGTTTGATCATATCGACAAGTATATACTTAGTTAAAATAATTTCTAAATTAATAAAAATTAAAAAAGAAGGATTTAAAATACGATCAATTTAGAAGAAGGCAGTCAATTGCAAAAAATATTGGGAGTTAAAGAAATAAATGTAAATAGTTTTCATAATCGATTTTGTGTAGAACCTGGCAAA
>JAUVOA010000165.1 GCA_030599445.1 Atribacterota bacterium
CTTTAATTATTCTACAAAAATTTTTAAAATCCTTCTTTTTTTTCTTTTTTAATTTATATATATCAACATATCATTCAATTTGTTAAATATTTTTTATTATGATAACATAAAATAGTATTAGCGTACAGCGTTTAGCGTATAGCGTATAGAAAAAAAGAACAAAAATGTAAATAATCCAATAGAATATAAGATAGCATATAGCGTATATAGTATATAGTGAAAAACTAAAAGTGCAAAACTAAATTCGCATCTCGTATTATAGCGGGTAGCGTATAGCGTATAGTAAGAAGTAACAAGTAATGAGTTTATGTTTTAAGGTTTAAAAACGGCTTACTTATCATCTGTAACACATTGCACAACTTAAGTGAAGACTTGCTATCTTATAACCTAAAAAATTTTTATAAATTTTAATTATGACCTTTCGCTTTTAGTCTTAACTTTTTTAATTCAATTAGAATGGATGTTTTATTAATTCAAAACTATACGCTAAACGCTACCCGCTATACGCTATATTACAAACTAATGACTAATTTAAAGGAAAAAATATGGATTCAAAAAAGAATATTTTAATGGGCATTGGAAATACGCTTCGAGGTGATGATGGGATAGGATCAATTATTGCCCAAAGCTTCAAAGACCGTGATTGGCTTTCTATAGACTGTGGGGTTATTCCTGAAAATTTTACCTCAATCATCAAAAAAAATAGGCCCGATCTCGTAGTGCTTATCGACGCTGTGGAGATGGATCTTAGATCTGGCAAATTTAGAATAATCTCTCCGGATAGAATTAGTGCTCTACACCTCACTACCCACAGTATGCCCTTATCCTTTTTAATATCTTATCTGAAAGAATACACTCGGGAGCTTATTTTTATTGGCATTCAACCTAAAATTATTGACTATTCTAATTCTGTTAGCCCTGAAGTTTTAAAGAGTTCTGAAGAAATAATAAGAATATTGAAAGGTAAAAATTTTAAACTCCTTAAAAAATTATAGGACTATAATTTTTAATTATTTATTTTCATTAATTATTCTACAATTAATTTAGATGATGACCTATCTGTATCTGCAATAAGAAATTCTTCACTCATGTTAAGACAATTTTTAGGACATATATCATTACATTGGGAACAAAAAATACAATGATCGATATGGATTTTAATCTTCTTTTTATCGGGAATAAATTCGATTGCCTCAGCAGGACATACTTTAATACACAATTTACATCCTATGCATTCGTCTCTATCGTAAACAATCTTCCCTCTAAAATTTTTAGGTATTTCCACGGGGGGGTGTATCTCTGCTTCTCCCTTTTCAACCTTTTCCAATAATTTTAATATCGAATCAGGGTAATAAGTAACCGGAAATACATTGGTAGCTGGTTTTTTAAATAACTGTTTTAACAGTTCAAATCCCATTGGTGTTGCCATTTTATCACCTCAAACTATAATAGTATCTAAAACAATTAACATAAGGCCAAGTAAACCTATAATCGATACTGGAACCCAGTAAGCAAAGGAAACTTGGTCTATTTTTAAACGCGCAACCGCAACTCTAATAAAAGTTACTTCAACAAATATAATCAATAATAATTTTATTAAAAAGAATAATAAATCTATAATTGTTGCAAAAACACCACTTAAAGTAAATAAATGGGCTATGTTATACGGAAAGAATAATACAATAGTTAAAGAGGCCATTACTACCGTCTTTACCGCATCGGCTAGACTGAACAGGGCTAAATTTCTCCCTGAATACTCTACCAATAATCCTCCCGCTAATTCTGTCTCTGCTTCCGGTGCATCAAAAGGAATCTTAGATAATTCGGCTGGAGTAACTATAGCCAAAGTTATAAATAAAAGAATTGCTCCCACAAAACCTAATGGCCCAACTAATCCCCAAATAGGATGGGCATTAATTACTACTAAAGAAAAAATATTTAATTGGGGATAAGCCTGGCTTAACTTCCATCCTATGGCAATTATAGTAGTTACTAAAGGCAGTTCATAGCTCATCATCATTACCATTTCTCTTTGAGCTCCAATATTTGCATAAGGCGAGCCAGAAGAAAAACCGCCTACAACCATTCCAATTGCAGGTATAGTTAATAGATAGGCGATTAAAATAATATCACCATATCCTTTGAATAAGGGGGAAATACTCCCTATAGGCATGTAAAATAAAATAGTAATAGAAACTACTAAAGTCATAACCGGTGCTCCATTAAATATCCAGGGCACCGCATTCTCCGGAACTATATTCTCTTTAATCATTAACTTAAAGAAATCCATAAAGGGTTGTCTTATAGGAGGACCAACTCGGGCCTGCATTCTCGCTGCTAATTTTCTATCAATACCTTTATAAAACAAACCTATTACTACTCCTAAAAAGGCAATTACAATTGCTCCTATTATTTTTACTAATATTTCAAATAAACCTATGAAAGTCATGGAGTAATCCTCCTCGTTTTTTGCACACTCAATTCATGTAAATCTTTTTTAGTCAAGATATTTTTTTGGCCATTATCTTTATTTAGAATAGTTACTCTATCCATACAGGCTATACAGGGATCGATAGAAGCTATTACGATTGGTATATCAGCAATCTGCTGACCAAGAAGCATCGGAACCCAGGCCATTAAGTTATTATACGTGGGAGCTCGAGCTTTCCAAACCTCTGGTAATTCTGATTCATTTAATTTTATATAATGAATACATTCCCCACGAGGGGCTTCATGTCTTCCAACTCCTCTTCCTTTAGCTCTTTTTAATTGATTGAGCAATTTAACTAATTTTTTTTCTGCAATAATTTCCCCTGAAGGCAAGTTATCCAAACATTGTTCGACAATTTCTAACGACTGGACTAATTCTAATAATCTGACTACTATTCGATCATATACATCACCGTTTACCTCTCCGGTTAACACGTCCGGAGTAATAGCTTTTACGTTTAAATCGGCATATGCAGAATAAGGCTGATCCTGTCTTATATCCTTTTTTACCCCTGATGCTCTGGCAGTAGGACCTACTGCACATAAACGAAGGGCATCTTCTTTAGTTAAAACACCGACATTCTTTGTTCTTAAAGCAATAGTAGGGTCTTTTAAGAATATATCTTCTATTTTTCCGTAGATATCTTTATAATATTCTAAAGTTTTTCGAATTCGAGGTATTTGGTCTTCGGTAATATCTCTTCTTACCCCACCTATCATAAATATTCCATAATTAATTCTATTTCCAGTTAGATATTCCAAAAGGTCTAAAACTTCTTCTCTTGCTCTCCAAGATATGTATAAAACAGAATCAAAACCTAATTCGTGAGCAGCAACCCCGGCCCATAAAATATGAGAATGGATTCTTTCTAATTCCGCAATAATTACTCTAATATATTGGGCTCTTTCCGGAACTTCGATTCCTGCAGCATTTTCTACTGCTTTACAGAAGGCAAAAGGATGAGAAGCTGAACATATACCACATATTCTCTCAGCTAAATATATAATTTGAACAGGATTCCTTTGCATACCCATAAATTCTATGCCTCGATGATTATCTCCTGGTGCTAAATTTACCTTTTCAATGCGCTCTCCATATATTTCGAAATTAAAAGTCATTGGTTCTTTTAAAGAGGGGTGAACCGGACCTATAGGTATGGAATAAGTCATTTTACTCAACTTTTTTCACCTCTTCTTCTCTCTTGGCTATATTGTCGCCTACATATTTACCGTTTTTACTTAAAGGATATATACCTTTCTCATCTCTTCTAAAAGGATAGGTATCTTTCGCAAAATCTTTCGGTAAAAATAAGTTAGGTGAATCAGGCAACCCTTCTACTTTTATTCCAAACATCTCTATTGCTTCCCTTTCAGCAGTTTGGGTTCCTGGTATTAAATCAGTAATAGTTGATATTTTAAGATCTTCTTTAGGCAAGAAAGTAGTAATATTTAGAGATATTTCCTTAAATCTTTCCCCGTAATAAAGAGAGAAATAGTAGATTAGTTCAATTTCCTCACCCAAATCATTTCCGGAAATTATAGCAAAATGAGGAAATTGAATAGAGCATAAAAGTTTGACCGCATCTTTAAAATTTTCTAATTTTATCATTAACCATATAATATTATAGCTATTCTTTTTTACTCCTTCTTCTTTACTCTCAATTTTGCTGTCAATGATTGAATCACCAAATCTTCCTTTAAATAATTCAATAATTTCTTCTGGTTTCATATATTTCATATTTATTATCACCTTTCCCTTGTTAGTCGTTAGTTGTTTAGTTAGTTAGTTGGTTAACTGGTTAACTGGTTTATTATTAATTTATTAACTAACTAACTAGGTAACTAGGTAACCAATTAGCTAATTTTTTAGCGATACAAGATACGTTTTTCACTATTTCGCTGGAATAGCTTTCATGCTTTCTCTTAACTTTTCCAACTTTATCCAGGCTTGCA
>JAUVOA010000152.1 GCA_030599445.1 Atribacterota bacterium
ATTTCAGACACCGCCTATGGCGATGTCCATTTTTGTTTTGAAAGGAACTGCTTCACCTGAACTTGGTTTAACAATAGGGCATATTATAAAAGGAGTTATTCCTTTCATAATTATAATTATGTTTACTTTAGTGCTTTGTACGATATTCCCTGGGATCATTACCTGGTTACCGGAAAAAATGATTGGTTCAGCGTGGTGAGATGATAAAAATATTTGATACTTTGTAGCGAAGGTATATCTATGGATAGAAAAATTAATTTAGGAATTCTGGTCAATAATATTGTAGGAGAAAGCCACTTTTTAGCTGAGCATGGTCTCTCCATTTTGATTCAAACACAGGAAGGAGAAAAAAAAGAAGATCATCTACTTGATTGTGCTAAAAGTAGCTCGACGTTGCTTCACAATATTGCTGCATATGGCATTGAATTGGCAAATTTATCACTTAAAACAATCATTCTCAGTCATGGACATTATGATCACACCGGGGGATTAAAGGGATTGTTAGAAAATACATCCCAACGTATCCCTATCATTGGTCATCCTGACGTTTTTGCCCAGAGAATTAGTTATGTAAGGGGCTTTAGAACTATTTCTTGCCCCTTCAATCAATCAGAAATAAGAGAAGCAGGAGGAGATCTTCTTCTATCCCGTGATTCAGTAAAGATCAATGATTATCTTATGGTTACTGGTGAAGTTCCACGGAAAAATAAGTTTGAAAAAAACCCGCATTTTCGAAAAGTAACCAATAATCATTGGAGGGATGATGAGGTTGATGATGATTTATCCATGATTATTGATGTAGATCAAGAAAGCTTCTTTCTGCTCTGTGGCTGTTGCCATGCCGGTTTAATTAATACTTTGGAGAGGGTCAAAACATTAACCGGTAAAACAAAGTGCTATGGCGTGATGGGTGGACTCCATCTCGTCGGGGCTTCTCAGGAAAGAATTGATTTTACCATTGCTGAGTTAAAAAAATGGAATCCGGAAGTAATCATTCCTCTCCATTGTTCCGGAAGAGAAGCCATGTATCAGTTAAAATCTCATTTTCCGGAAAAAACAAAATTATTAAATTGTGGTGATTCTTTTGCCTTTGATATTAAATAGATTGTTCTACAATACATGCTTCTCCCTTTTCTCCTTAAAATGTAGTTCAAGACAGCCAGATAACCTTTCTCGCGCTTTTTAAATCCCATAAGTAGAAGAATGTTTATTCGGAGAATAAAAGGGAATCAAATAATTTAGAAAAATTTGAAATTTGTGTAATGTTATGTTACCATAAAAATGTCAACGATGGCATTATGATAAGTAAGAGGAATTGTAAGAGTTTAATTATTCTATCTTTTTTTATTAGCTTAATTTACGATATTTCAATCATGAGTATAAATCCAGACTATCATCTTACAAACCAAGAGGGCTACTAAAATATTTGGATCTCAGGAAGGGGGGATGAGATAGAGAAAAATAATTGTATTTTTAGAAAGAATATTAAAATATTTAAAGGAGAAGAAAATGAAAAGGAGTATTGTATTATTAGTTTTGATTATGGTGTTTAGTGTAAGCATTTTTGCTTTTGCAGAGAAAACTGTGGTGGAATTCTGGACTACAGATAATGAAGCGGCTAGAGTTGAGGTACAAGAAGCAATAGCAGCAGATTTTATGAAGCTTCATCCTGATATTGAGGTAAAAGTAATCCCGGTCGACGAAGCGGATATTCCTAAAAAAATTGCTACAGCAAAAGCAGCTGGGAAATTGCCTGAGGTTGTCCGCTTTGGTCTGGAATTTGTATCTGGTTATGCTTTAGAAGGATTATTAGATGCTAAAGCAGCTACTATGGCTATTGCCGATATGGGTTATGCTAGTTTTTACAAAGGTGCTTTAGATCTCGTTCGTTCCCCGGTAGAAGGCATATGGGCAGCTGTACCTATTGATGGTTGGGTTCAGGGAATATGGTATAGAAAAGACCTCTTTGCAGAAAAGGGACTAGCTGCTCCTACCAGCTGGGATACGATTATGGAGGCAGCCAAAGCTTTTTACGATCCTACAAAGGCTATGTATGGAATAGTAATTGGAACTGACCCGGGACAGATATTCACCCAACAGGTATTCGAGCCTATTGCTTTATCCAATGGTGCTACTGGTTTTGATAAAGACGGCAATATTGTTATGAATACTCCGGAAATGGTGGAGGCCTTAGATTATTACACTAAATTAGCTGCCTATGGTCCACCAGGGGCTAATTACTGGAGAGAAGCCAGACAATTTTATATTATAGGCCAAACAGCTATGATGTTTTACTCGCCCTATATAATGGATGATATTGCCGGATTAGTAGCGGATCATCAAGTTACAGTTCCAGATTTAGCCAAGAATACCGGCTTTGCTCCGATTATAACGGGGCCTGGTGGAATTAAGGCATCTTACGGACAGTTAGTAGCTTTAGGAATCTTTAAAGACACAGATACAGAAGCAGCAATTGAATTTGTAAAATATGTCTTAGGACCAGGATATGTAGATATTCTCTTTATGAGTCCGGGAGGAAAAGTTCCTGTCCGTAAAGCTGTGGTAGATGAATGGTTAAATCATAAGGTGTTTAGTTTTTATGCCCCAGAAGTAGTTGCAGATGTAGCTGGGGGTATGGATATGATTCAAAGATGGGGCTTTATGGAAGGGAAGGTTGTACCATTAGTTTCTGATTTCTATGGTAGAAAATTAGTACCAGTGGTAATAGAAAAAATTCTAACCGGAGATATGACTCCAGAACAAGCAGCTGCCTGGTTACAAGAACAGACTGAGGCATTAAAGTAATTAAAAAAGCGCTTGTTTAGTAAAGATCAGGAAAATTGTGATCTTAACGGACTATGCAGCTAATTTTAAAATTAGCTGCATAGTCCTGCTTTTAAATGGAGGTAAAGATGAGAAAAACTAAAACCCTTAATCTACAACAAAGAGAAGCCCGTTTAGCTTACTGGTTTGTTGTGCCCACCTTTGCTATTGTGTTTGGATTGGTAATATATCCTGCACTTTACAATATATGGATAAGTTTTCATGAAGTTACCTTGGGGAATCTTGGCGAAATAGGAGCACCTTTTGTAGGATTGCAAAATTATTTTAGAGTAGCGAAGGACTTTATGTTTAAAGATGCTTTAAGAGCAACTATTATTTATTCATTCTTAGGGAGTATTTTATCAATTGCTTTAGGTTTAGTAGCTTCTCTATTATTGAATAGAAAATTTAAAGGAAGGGGATTAGTAAGGGCAATATTTTTATTTTCTTATGTTGCTCCGGTTGTTTCAGTGGCTTTTATTTGGAGATGGTTGCTTAATCCGGTAAATGGAGTAATTAGTTGGGCTTTAATGAGTAGCGGCATATGGTCTCAACCTATTGCCATGCTTTCTCAAAGGGGATGGGCGATGTTTATAGTAATTTTATTTCAGGGTTGGAGATATTTCCCCTTTGCCATGTTAATGCTATTGGCTCGACTTCAAGCTATCCCTAATGAATTGTATGAAGCAGCAGATATAGATGGGGCAAATATAATGAAAAAGTTTTTCTATATTACCATTCCTGAATTAAAATACGTATTAGGCACTTTATTTCTATTAAGATTGATGTGGACTTTTAATAAATTTGATGATATTTACTTACTAACTAGTGGAGCAGCGGGGACTAAAGTATTACCTGTTCTTACCTATGAATTTAGTTTTGGAATGAATAATTTCGGTTTAGGTTCGGCTACTTCTATGTTCTTGTTTATTATTCTCGGTGTTTTTATGATATTTTATGTAAAATATGCCCTGGATTGGTAACTACTATTTAAAGGTAAAAATTTTACAAAGGATAGGAGTTAAACAGAAGATGGCGAAAGGAAAAATGTCTTTTGGAAAAATTATAATTTTTGGCAGTATCGGTCTATTTTTAATTGTGATTCTTTTCCCTTTTTATTGGATGATAATTTCATCTATGAAGGGATTTTCTGAATTATTTGCCTATCCTCCCAGGTTTTTACCAGATAGTTTTAATTTAAAAGCTTATTGGCGGGTGTTATTTGAAGAAGGATTTATTCTGTATCTTAAAAATAGTTTTTATGTAGCTTCATTTACAGCTATATTGAATTTAATATTGGCTTGCTTGGGAGCTTACGCTATAGCTCGATTAAGATTTAAAGGCAAAGCCATGATGATGAGGTCTATCCTTTTAGTATATATGTTTCCCGGAATATTGCTAATAATTCCTTTGTTCGCTATGTTAGCAAAAGTAGGATTTATTGATAATTTAAATGGATTAATTCTTACTTATTTAGCTCAAACTTTACCCGTTTCCCTATACATGTTATCTGCTTACTTTAGGACTGTTCCCGAGGAAATTGAAGAAGCAGGATTAGTAGATGGCTGCAGCAGGTTGGAAGTTATAACTAAAATAACCCTGCCCCTTTCCGTGCCCGCCATGGCTTCGGTGGGAATATATACTTTTATGATAGCCTGGAATGAATTTTTATATGCTTTAGTATTTTTATACGATTCTAAGAAATTCACTATGCCTTTAGGATTAGTAAGACTTTATCAATCTTACCATACTTCCTGGGATTTAGTAATGGCTGCTTCGGTGATAATTACGGTTCCTATAATTGTCCTATTTTTAGCTTTTGAAAAGTAC
>JAUVOA010000212.1 GCA_030599445.1 Atribacterota bacterium
TTAGCACTTTACAGGCGAGAAAAAAATACTTTAAGGCACATCCTCCTAGAGGCATTTTTAAGCTTATTCCTTTATCCTTAAGAGTGCCCCCTTGCCATTATGATGATTTTGTAGCAGTACTTTTAGCGGAAAAGTATTTTAGAAATAGTCGTTAATATTTGGTTAGTTAATTAACTAATTAGCTAGTTAATTAATTTAAGATTAAATCCTTGACTAAATAACTAACTAACCAGGTAACCAGCTAACTATTCGACTTATTGATGATTGATAAATTAAAAGACCAATAAAATAATTAGAAAATTATTAATATTTAAAATAATCACGGAGGTAGATAAAATTGACTCGAGTAAAAGTTTTTACCAATATTTTAAAAGCCAATGATAGCATAGCTCAAAAAAACAGAGATATATTTAATAAAAATAAAGTTTATACCATTAATTTAATGAGTTCTCCCGGGTCTGGAAAAACCAGTCTTTTAGAAAGAACCATAAGTTCACTGCAGAATGAATTAAAGATTGCAGTTATAGAAGGAGATCTTCAAACTACTAATGATGCTGAGAGAATAGAAAAATATAATATTCCGGTGACTCAAATTAACACTGACGGAGCTTGCCATCTTGATGCTAATATGGTAGATGGTGTATTGGGTAACTATAATTTTAAAGAAACGGATCTTTTTGTTATTGAAAATGTGGGCAATTTAGTCTGTCCGGCAGGATTTGATTTGGGAGAAGATGATAGGGTAGTGATGGTGAGTATACCCGAAGGGGACGATAAGCCTATAAAATATCCGGTGATGTTCCGTAAAGCAAGTGTGGTTTTAATAAATAAGACTGATTTATTAGCTTATACAAATTTTAATATGGCCAAAATAAAGAAAGATTCTTTAAACATTAATCCTAATTTAAAGATATTTGAAATTTCCTGTAAGACCGAAGAAGGTTTAGATAACTGGTTCGATTGGTTAAAAGAACAAGTAAGGAAAAAGTTAGCTGATTAGCTGGTTACCTAGTTAATTGGTTTAAAATACAAGAAAAATACAGGTTTTCAGTTATTGGTCTTTAGTTTGCAACTAAAAATTTAAAGCGAGAAGCGAAAAAGCATAATTCAAAATTCAAAACTTTTCTTAGTTTTTAGCTTTGAGTTATAGTTTTGCGTTTTTCGCTATATGCTATACGCTAACATACGCGATACTAATTAATTCTGACTACTGGATTCTGGCTCCAGACTACTGATTTTTATCTTTTATTTTCTTAACTAGTTAACCAGCTAACTAAATGAATACATTATCAGTTAACATACTAAATATATTTTGTATTTTATGCTATAAATTTCATTAGAAAGTAGTTATTCAATGAAGATTAGAAAAAATATAATTATTAAAGGCATTGTCCAGGGGGTCGGATTCCGACCCTTTATTCATAAATTAGTAAAAAATTACAATCTATCAGGTTGGGTTTTCAATTCAAACCAAGGTGTGGAGATAGAGGTAGAGGGAAAGGAAAAAGAATTAAATAGTTTCATTAGCGATGTAAAAAAGAAACTCCCTCCTTTAGCCAGGATTGAAAAGATAGAAGTAAATCAACTTCCCTTAATAGGTTATAAAGGATTTTACATTAAGAAGAGTATAGTTAAAGAAGAGGACGGTTTTGTATTGGTCTCCCCGGATATAAGTATATGTAAAGATTGCCTGCAAGAATTATTTGACCCTTATAATCGGCGTTTCCGTTATCCTTTTATAAATTGTACTAATTGTGGTCCCCGTTTTACCATTATAAAAGACATTCCCTATGATCGCGAGAAGACTACTATGAGCATTTTTAAAATGTGCCCACAATGTCAAAGCGAGTATGAAAACATAGAAGATAGAAGATATCATGCTCAACCTAATGCCTGTGTCGATTGTGGTCCGCAGGTATCTCTTTATCAAAATAAAAGAAAATTAGAAGGCATCGATCCCATAGAAAAATCTGTTAAACTCTTAAAAGAGGGGAAAATTGGTGCCATTAAAGGATTGGGTGGTTTTCATTTGGCCTGTGATGCAACCAATAATAAAGCAGTTACAAGATTACGACGGTTAAAAAATAGAGAAGCTAAACCCTTTGCTCTAATGTCTCCCGATTTAGAAAAGATTAATCAATTTTGTGAAGTTAATAAAAAAGAAGAAGAATGGTTAATAAATAAGTCCCGTCCCGTTGTCCTATTAAAGAAAAAGAAAAACAATTTAATTTCTCCTTTAGTAGCACCGAACAATAATTGTTTAGGAGTAATGTTACCTTATACCCCTCTTCATTATCTTTTATTAAAAGATAATTTTACTGCTTTAATAATGACCAGTGGCAATATCACTGACCAACCGATAATTGGTTATAATCAGGAAGCTTTGGAGAAATTAGACAGGATAGCTGATTTTTTTCTTCTCTACAATAGAGATATATTTAACCGGTGCGATGATTCAGTTGTGAAAATCATAAATGACGATAATGTGTTTTTTCGAAGGTCAAGAGGATATGTACCTCACCCCATAATTCTTGATTTCAAATTAAAGGAAGTATTGGCTTTGGGTGGGGAATTAAAAAATACTATCAGTTTTTCTAAGGAAAATTATGTTTTTTTAAGTCAATATTTAGGGGATTTAAAGAGTGTAGAAAATTTAGAATTTTTTAAAGAGTCTATAACAAGTTTTAAAAAAATGTTTAAAGTAAAGCCTGAAATTATTGCCTGCGACCTTCATCCCGATTACCTCTCTACCCAATATGCAGAGGAAATAAAAGTTAAAAAGGGTTTAAAAGTAGTAAGAGTTCAGCATCATCATGCTCACATAGTAAGCTGTATGGCGGAAAACAATATTAAAGAAAAAGTGATTGGCGTGGCTTATGATGGTACAGGTTATGGAGATGATGGTAATATTTGGGGAGGAGAGTTTTTGTTATGCGATTTGAAGGAATATCTACGGGTAGGTCATTTAAAATATTATCCCTTGCCCGGGGGAGATAAAGCCATTATGGAGCCCTGGAGGATGGCTTATAGCTATTTATATTCTATTTATGGCCCCATGGCTAAAAAAATTGATATAGATTTTAACCGTAGAATGGATTATGATAAATTATCTATTATTGAAAAGATGATCGATAAAAATATAAATTCTCCGCTTACTTCCAGTTGTGGACGTCTCTTTGACGCAGCATCTTCGTTAATTGGGGTAAGAGATGAGATAAGTTATGAGGGACAGGCAGCTATGGAATTAGAATCGTTTTGTGCACCTGGGATAAAAGAGAGATATAATTTCTGTATCTGCAAAGAAGGAGATGAATTTATTATTGACCCCCAAGAAATTTTTATAGATATAATTAATGACCTTAAAGAGGGGATAGACAAAAAGGTAATGGCTGCCAAATTTCATAATACGGTTGCAGAGTTTACTCTTAATTTATGTGGTAAAATAAAAAAAAGTACTGGAATTAATAAAATTGCTTTAAGTGGCGGCGTATTTCAAAATTGTTATCTAACAGAAAAAATTATTTCTCTATTGGAAAAGGATGATTTTCAGGTATATACCCAACGGAAAGTACCTCCCAACGATGGAGGGATATCTCTGGGACAGGCGGTTGTAGCAGGGAGTATGTAGTTAACTGGTTACCTGGTTAAGAAA
>JAUVOA010000205.1 GCA_030599445.1 Atribacterota bacterium
CTGCTGGCCTCTACTAAAGTTATATTTTTTCTTATTATCGTTTTAAACAACCTATCACTAAAATATTGTTTTATTTCACTTATAACTTCCTTGGCTAAATTGCTTCTCGTGTCAGCAATGGTAATTAAAATATTTATTTTTAAAGAATGGTTTAAATTTTTCCGTACGATCTCGGTTGTTTCTATAAATTCTTCTATACCCCTGAGAGCAAAATAATGTGGCTGCATGGGGATAATGACTTCATCACAAGCCTTTAAGGCATTTACAGTCAGAATCCCCAAAGAAGGAGGGCAATCAATAAGAATATAATCAAAAGGGACTTTGCACTCTCTGATACTCGCACTTAAAAAATCTTCTCTACCTATTTGGTCAATAAGTTTATATTCTGCACTGGCAAAATCAATATTAGAAGGAGCTAAAAATAAATTATTTTCGCTATTTATTTTTAGCTTTATTATTACTTCTTCTAACTTCAATTTATTCCTAGAGCGATTAGGTTCTAAAACATTTAATACAGTTTTTAACAAAGTGTCCGGTTCAAAACCTAATCCTAAAGTAGTATGGGCTTGAGGATCTAAATCGATTAATAGCACTTTTCTCCCTAATAATGCTAAGCTTGCTCCTAAATTTATGGTAGTAGTAGTCTTTGCTACTCCGCCCTTTTGATTAGCAATAGATATTATCCGCACGTACCCTATCTCCCTAAAAGAATAAAAGTGAATTTATTTTTAGCAAAATATTTGGTATAATTATATCATAGTTTTTTAAATATAGAAAAGAATTTATAAAAATAATAAATATTCTATCTTTCTAATTAGCCCTTTTATATTTTATTCTACATTATTTTATAAAATCCTTCTTTTTAATTAATTTTTTTTAAAAATAATTTTTTTCTGACAAAATAAGGTATCTTAAAAATTTCCTAAAGATTAAAACTGTTTCCTCCTTTTTTATTTAAAAAATATTCCCTCCCTTGATAAATTAATATTTAAAAATATATAAAAATTTATTAGAAGTAGTCTTTATAACACAATTGTTAGTGTAAATTTTAGTGGGGTAGTAAGATAAAAAGAAAAATGTTACTTTTTTTATCTTTTCTTTCTCTTTCTTAACTCGATACTTGATACTATATGCTCGATACTATAATTTAATTGTATAGGAATTTTCTTTTTCCGTAATCCCTAATAAGTATCTCGCATCTCGTGAATCGTATCTCGTAAAGCAAATAGAAGTCAGGAGCCAGAATCCAGTATTTAGAATTATTTTGAATTATGAGAGTATATTTTGGTTATATGTTTTTCTGACTCCTGATTTCTTAAATAATAATTATAGTTTTTAGCTATTAGTTTTAACTTTTTAGTTGCACAGCGAAAACTGTTAATTGAAAACTTGTACTTAAAACTAACGACTATTCACTAACGACTAGTTAAGAGTTTTGAATTATGGTTTTGCGTTTTTAACTTTAAGTTTTTAGCTGTATAATGATAATTAGTAACTGTGAACTTTCCACTTGCAACTCTAATCTTGTATTCTATATTTTCCTGACACTTATTACCCGCACCTATACGCTAAACGCTGTACGCTCCACGCTAGGTTATATTCACTATTCACTAACGACTAATTTATTTTGAATTTATTCTTATTATTCTCTATTAGCAACTAAACAATTAGACAGGCGGGACGCCTGTCCTACGGGATAAATGGTTTTTTTATATTTTCTTTTTCTTAACTTGATACTCGATACTATATACTCGATACTATAGTTAGATTTGACTTTTTTATAATTTATATATATACTTGGTGTTAATAACTACTATTAATATTAACTAATGGTTATTTAAAAAAGATTATGGGGGGGATATTTTTATGAAATTACAAACACTAAATGAAATGCTAAGAAACAGTGTCAACCTATACGGTGATAGAACTGCTTTTAAAGTAAAAAAAGATGGAAAATTTGCACCAATTACTTATAAGGAATTCTATAATAAAGTGGAAAAATTTGGGACAGGGCTGCTTGGTATCGGAATAGAAAAATTCAACCATGTAGGACTTGTCAGTGATAATCGCTTTGAATGGATTATATCTGATATGGCAATTATTGGCCTAAGAGCAGCAGATGTCCCTTGCAGCGGGAATAGTTCATCTCAAGATATCTCCTTTAAGCTCAACCATTCTGAGGCTCAAGCAACTATTCTGGAAGGAGAAAAGCAATTTTTAAACTTCTATAAAATAGCCAAAGACCTACCTAAGATAAAAAACATCATCCTCTATGACAAAATTAAGATGTTCTCCAAAAAAGAAGATGCTCCGGAATGGACTATCCCAACTGACTTTGAAGGAAACGGAGAAATAAGTGAAAAACTCAAGACTGAAATAGAATTATTAATAAAAAACAAAAATAAGTATATCTTTTTATCGGCAAAAGCTAAAATATTTTTAGAAAAATATTTAGAAAAAAATATTGAAAGTATACTAAAAAGCTTCGGCTCTAAAGATACCGCTGGTTCTGCAAAGTATGAATTATTAAAAAGAGTAGTAATAATAGAAAAAGAATATAACAAAAACCATTCCCTTTCTATCTTCTCCTTTGATGAAATAAATAGGCTTGGTGAAAAATTATTAGCTAAAGGAGATACAAAGTTTTCAGAAATATCTAAAACTGCTCTGCCCGAAGATCTGGTTACTATAATTTATACTTCCGGAACTACTTCTGACCCTAAAGGAGTTATGTTGATTAATTCTAATTTTATACATAACATAAGAGTTACTCCACCGACACAAAAACTTAATAAAGAGGACAGGTATTTGTCAATCCTGCCTTCCTGGCATATCTTTGAACGAACGGTAGAGTATATTGCCTTAAGCACAGGAGCCTCAACCGCCTATAGTAAACCCTTTAAACAGGTCCTCCTTCCAGACCTGAAAGCAGAAAAACCTACTGTTATGGTCAGTGTTCCCCGAATATGGGAAAGCGTCTATAAAGGAGTTATGGATAAAGCTAAAAAAGGAAGTACGCTTAAAAAAACTATGTTTAATTGGGCTATTGGCATCGGGGGAAAATATAAGAAAGCAGAAGGAATTCTTAATAATACTCTGCCCTTATTCGACCGAGTTGACTATGCCCCTGAAGAAATAACCCAAGCTAAAAAAACAGTCAAGAGTTTAGGCTGGAAATACCGACTTGCCGATAAATTAGTGTTTAAGAAAATCAGAGGGGTAACCGGAGGAGAATTAAGATTTGCCATAAGTGGAGGAGGGGCACTTCTTGAAACCGTAGATATATTTTTTAATGCAGTCGGAATTATGGTCTGTGAAGGTTATGGACTGACTGAAACCTCTCCGGTTCTAACTGCAAGAAATCCGGAAAATTACATCATGTTCACCGTTGGCTCTCCCCTACCGGAAGTGGAAATAAAGATTGTAGATAAAGATAATTACGATAAGGAATTACCCAATGGTGAAGTAGGTATTGTATTAACTAAAGGTCTTATGGTTATGAAGGGTTATTACAGAAATGAGGAAAAGACTAAGGAAGTTATTAAAAATGGTTGGTTTAATACCGGAGATTTGGGTAAAAAAACTTATAATGGAAAATATCTCCAACTAGTAGGAAGAATAAAAGACACCATTGTCTTAAGAGGGGGAGAGAATATTGAGCCACATCCTTTAGAAGATAGACTAAAGGAA
>JAUVOA010000293.1 GCA_030599445.1 Atribacterota bacterium
AGGGTACTTAGGGGATTTTTTCATCTTGTTTCCCTTATTTCTTTTCTACATTATAGAAACAGTTTCTATTTTTATCCTATTCTTATTATACAAGATGAACTTTAGTTTTGTCAACTTTTTTGCATAAGATCGTAATAAAATACTCATTAGAAATAAAAAATTAGTGGACAAGGATTAGTTGCTTGATAGACGGTAGGAAAAAATATAATATAGGATTAAATCCTAAGCTTTCCTTTTAAGCTAAATAATCTTACTTGATTTTCATACATCAAAGCTTTTAACATTCTCACTCCACCATTATAGGTTATTTGCCCATTCGAAATAAGCTTTCCAACTGTTTTACATATTATCCTGTCAAAGACTTCAAATCTGCTTCCTTCAGATAAAATCTTTCTTCCATCACAGACTGGACCCCCACTTGAGGTAAGTAAAGAAGAGTTCGCAGTATGTAATAAATATTGTTCCATCACATAAGGAGAATCATTATGCCACCAGGGAAATCCAGAATGAACATTAGGGAAAGCCCTTTCCAACATCAAATTAGTATGAGCAAATATTTGATTCATGGGATACAAAATTAAATGGCCTTGCTTCTCACTTTCTCCACTAAAAAATCTCGATAATAGTGGTAATATGTTCTCAACAATATTCACATTTTCTGCTGAAATATCACCTCCTACATCTGTTCCCCAATTTTTAAATAGATATTCGTTAGCATTTCTGACTGCTCCATAATGGATTTGGGTAACCATACCTTTTTCTTGATTCATTTCACAGAATTGATGTATCATATAGGAGATAAATTCTTTGGTTTCAATAGATCTGAGACCATATTTTTCTTCTTTATTATAGGCTTGTTGGAAAATTTGTTCAGCTCTTTTTTGACTAATTTTTAAACCATAAGTTTCTAATAAACCATGATCACTTGCCTTTGCTCCCCTTTCAGCAAAATAAGTATGTCTTATCCTTAAAGCTTCAACTAACCCCTTAAGAGTAATATCCTGCCCGGTTAGTTGACAAATTTTTTCCACATTAGACTTCCAATTATCATCAAATAGATTACAATAAGCATCCGGTCTAAAAGTAGGTAAAAAAGTTATACCTTCTATATTATTAGCCATCTTGTGATATATTAAATCATCAGCGGGATCATCAGTGGTAAAAATTATTTTTGCTCTAATCCTTTTAAGAATTGCCTGTGGTAACATGTCCTTTTGTTTTAAACGGTCATTCGCTTTTTCCCATACTCTATCTGCGGTCTCGGCACTCAATAATTCCTCAATTCCAAACATTTTCTTTAAATCCAAATGCATCCATTGATGAACATGATTTCCTTCCAAATAGGGAAAAACCTTGCACAAGGCTACCCACTTATCATAATCCGAAATATTAGGATCCCTTGCCAAAGCTTGAGAGAAACCGGGGAGCTTTGCCGCTAACTGAATAATATAATGATCACAGTTTTTATATTCCTCCCTTGTCTCAAGAACTTCGGCTCTCCAAATATTAGGGAAAGGTTTGTTTTCTACAATTTGTCTTAAATTATGATGGGTGTGAGTATCAATAATCCCAACTTCTCTTCTTAATGGAACTGCAACATCATGGTATAATTTTATGCCTTCAGCTGTATCCAATAACCAATTTTTACCTAAAAAATTATCTTTATCTTTCATAATTAACCCCTTATGAACAAATTATAATGACTCATTATAATTATTTATAATTTCTATATATAATTAATTCTTTATTAAATCAATATATTATAAATTTTTTCAAAATTTAGCAATATTATTTACAAATATACCTACCAAAATTTTTCTCTTATCTCATTTATTTTTACTAAATTATAGGCAAAGTAAAACTTCCATTACTTCTTTTCTGTTTTTATATATGAGTTCACTCTGGTAAAAGAGTTTTATAATTTTTAGTAACCTTTTGAAATGCTTCAATACACTGCTCAAAGAAACCTTCCTTGGGTTCTATATAAGTAGGAATAGTAAAGAAATTCTCACTTAAATATTCAGCTATGGGAAAGCCACCTTTTTTATATCCTGTATATTGAGGAAGATTTAAAAATTCTCCCCCTAATGGACCTCGATTATGCCCCCAAAGATCAAATCCCTTAGCAAATTGCGGTTTTAGATGCTGTAACTTTTGAGTTGAGCCAGGTCCTTTAATTATAGGAACACCTTCTGCTTTTACTGCATCAACGAATCTTCCACACGATAAGCCTTCAAATTCATCAGGATTATAAATAATTTTAATTCCCCCATAAATACTTATTCTCTTTGTTTTAGGGTAAGAATATTCAGGTTCTAATCCCGGTAATTCTTTAAACTCCTTAAGTATTTTTTCTCGAAATTCATTAGTTTTCATAATTCTGTATTCAAGATTATCCAGAGCCACTTGCGCTATCGCTAAAGCTAAGGGATGAGCTCTAAATTTTAGACCTAATCCCTCCTCATCAAATATACGATAATTGGGGGTTACTAAATCTCGAATTTCAGGTCTATGTAAATGACAATATATCAGCATACGTTCATAAAATTCCCTATTATCTGTGGTTACTATTCCACCTTCTCCACCAGCTACCGGTTTCCCACTCTGGGGAGTGGTAGTTGAGCCTTGGAGACTGAAACAGGTAATATCTCCAAAACTACCAATTTTTTTATCATCCCACTCTGCTCCGTGAGCATGAGCTGCATCCTGAATAATAGCAATCCCGTATTTTCTACCAATCTCTAAAATTGTATCCATATCACATATATTGCCATTAAAATGTATAATCACTATTGCTCGAGTACGTTTTGTTATCTTTCTTTCAGCGTCTTTTGGATCGATAAGCATATTTCTTGGATCAACTTCGCA
>JAUVOA010000202.1 GCA_030599445.1 Atribacterota bacterium
CCCCCTTTATCTGGTGACTACTAAACTGGGAATTCAGGATTCTTATGCCGGATTAATAGCTCCGTTTTTGGTGAATGCATTTGGCGTGTTTTTAATGAGACAATATTTCGTTACTTTTCCTGATGAAATATTGGATGCAGCCAGAATAGATGGGGCGAGTGAACTGATGATTTTCAGAACAATTATTTTACCAAACAGTATCCCGGCTTTGGCAACTTTGGCCATTCTTACTTTTAAAGCTCAGTGGGATAATCTACTTTGGCCATTGCTGGTGGTGCAGAGCGAAGAGATGAAGACCATACCTTTATATATTGTTAAATTTATGGGTGAAAAACATACTGATGAAGGGGCAATGATGGCAGTAGCTGCCATAGCGAGTATTCCGATATTGATTGTATTTTTTAAACTGTCTAAATATTTCCTGGGCGGTGCCGCCCTATATTCATCAAGGAAAGGATAATAAAAATAATTATGAAGAAACTTTATATTTTTGATATGGGGGGTGTTCTGACTTGCAACTTTAATGATACCCCCGTAATAAGCGATTATCTGGGAATTACCGAAGAAATATTTTTTGTTTATACTGGTGAAAATTTTAGAAAACTTATGGACGGGAAAATTGACAGTAATGAATTTTGGGTAAGATTTTCTTTAAAATATGGTAAGAAAATAAAAGAGGAATTATTTAGTAAATTTTTTAACCCGGGAACAATTCAAGGAACAAAAGATATAATAAAACAGCTTAAAAGTGATTCAAGAGTTGTTTGTGGTACTAATACTATTGATTCGCATTATTACTATCTTTTAAATCAAGGTGATTACGATATCTTCGACGAGGTTTATGCCTCTAACTTAATGGGTATATCCAAACCTGACCCGGATTTTTACCGATATATTTTAAAGAAGGAAGAGATTACGCCCGAAAACACAGTCTTTGTAGATGATTCCGAAGAGAATATTCTTTCTGCTCAGAAAATCGGTATCAACTCTATCCTTTTTACCGATTCCGAATCTTTAAAACAGCAAATAAAGAAATTATAACATTGTGAGTAATGATAAAGATTTATTATTTTTTTGTAAAAAAAAGAAGGAAATTAAAAATTCGTGTGGAATAATATATATAATAGTAATTTAAAAAAGTCTATCAAGCCATATTGCACATAGAAGTACAATTTAGTAAAAAATAAAAGGAAATAAGGAGGTGAAAAGAAAAGATTAAAATGATTTATTATCTAAATAAAAAAATACAAAAAGGAGAGATTAAAAATGAAAAGTAAAGTTACCTTTTTTCTAATTGTAGTTATGGTAATGGTGATATTTTCCGGAATTAGTTGGGCAGCTGATACTAAAGTTTTAAAACTAAGTCATTTAAATCCTCAACAACCCAAAGAAATTGCTACTGCAGCCATGACCCAGGTCTTTAAATCCATGGTTGAAAGCGGAACCAATAATGAAATAGTGGTTGAAATTTATCCTAATGGTGTTTTGGGAAATGAACGCGAAAGCATGGAGCAGGTACAAACCGGCGTAACACAAAGTTATATTGCTTCAGGCGGAGGAATGTCTATTTTTTACCCCCTATTTTCTATTGTAAACATTCCTTTCTCCATTACAGATTATAGTGTGGCTTATGAAGTATATGATGGACCTTTTGGCAAAGAACTTGCTAAAGATATTGAAGCAAAGACCGGTTTTAAAGTATTAGCCTTTGGTGAATCCGGAGGATTTTTCCAGTTAACCAATAGTAAAAGAGCTGTTCAAAAACCAGAAGATATGAAAGGATTAAAAATTAGAACAATGACCATTCCTATTCATATGGAGTTTATGCGCTCTTTGGGAGCATCAGCAACACCTATAGCCTGGGCAGAGGTATACACTTCTTTACAGACCGGAGTAGTAGACGGTCAACACAATCCAGCACCGATCATAAAAATAGGTAAATTAGAAGAAGTCCAAAAATATTTATCTTTAACCAATCATATGTATACCCCTTATGTTTGGGTAATAAATAGTGAATGGTTTTATGCTTTAACCGACCAACAGAAGACCGTAGTTGAAGAAGCAGCCCGGGTTGCCAATGTTGCAGGTAGAGGAGTGAATCGTTTAATTGAAACCTCAGATGAGGGTGTACCATATTTAGCTACCAAAATGGAAGTATATAAACCGACTGCCGAAGAACTGCAAATGTTTAAAGATGTTACCATTCCGGCAGCAATGAAATTCATCGAAGATGAGTACAAGGAAGAGGGAAAAGAATTAGCTCAAAAATATTTAGATGCAGTTAAAAAAGCACAAGATGCTCTAGGCTTATAATAAGGAAAAAATTGAGGGGGGATAAATTTATCCTCCCTCAATTGTAATATCTATTAAAGTATTTTTATGGAGATACGAAATTGAAGAAAAAAACAATTTTTGAAAAAGCCAATGTTTTAGGAAATCATTTGGCTAAAGCAACAATTTTCATTGTAATTATATTGGCAGCTGTAATGGTCTTAACTGTTCTAGTAGGTATTTTCTTTAGATATGTTCTCCATAATTCACTAAGTTGGTCTGAAGAATTAGCGAGATACTTGATGATTTGGGCTGCGCTGTTAAGTATAAGCATTGGAATAAAAGATAAAGAACATGTAGGTATACAATTAATTATTAGAAAAATACCAATAAAATATGCTAAAATAATGAATTTTTTTGTCAACGTTATTATTTTAATTTTTTTAGGTGTGTTAAGTTATAAAGGAATGTTTATAGCAGTTAAAGCTATCCCTCAGCTTTCTTTGGGATTAGGAATTAGTATGTTCTGGGCCTTATTAAGTATTCCGGTATCTGGAGCACTTGCAATCATTCAACAAATAATTCAAATTATTATTAGCTTTAAACCAAACATAACTTATAATGAATTATTAGGAGAGACGGAAGTAGAAGAGGCGTTAAAAGAAGTGAGCGTTTAAAAATTATGGAGTGATAATAATTATGCTCGGATTTATGGGTTTATGTTTTTTAATAATGCTCTTTGCCGGTATGCCTATTGGATTTGCTTTGGGAGCTACTGCTTTATTTGTTTTTTTAAAAATGGATATGCCCATTTTATTAAATATGGTTCCTCAGAGGTTTTTTGCTGGCCTGGATATGTTTACCCTAATGGCAATGCCCTTTTTTATTTTAGCTGGTCAAATTATGAATAAGTCAGGAATAACTACAAGATTAGTCAATTTTGCAAATGTATTAGTGGGGCATTTACGGGGTGGTTTAGCTCATGCAAATATTGTTGCCAGTATATTTTTTGCAGGAATGACCGGGGCAGCCGTATCAGATACAGCTGCAATCGGGACTATGTTAATACCGGCGATGGTGGAAGATGGATATGATAAGGATTTTAGTGCTGCTGTGACCGCGGCTTCATCTATTATTGGTCCCACTATTCCTCCCAGCAATATGATGGTTATTTATGGTTCATTAATGGGTGTATCTATTGCCGGATTATTTGCAGCGGGGATTTTGCCGGGTTTGCTGTTAGGCTTAATATTAATGATATTGGCAGGATATATTTCTTATAAACGGGGTTACCCTAAAAAGGAAAGGCGAGCTACATTATTGGAGATGTTGAAAGCTTCTAAAGAAGCGATTTCTGCATTACTTATGCCTGTAATAATTTTAGGAGGAATTTTATCAGGCATGTTTACCCCTACCGAGGCTGCTGCTATAGCAGTGGCATATGCTTTTATAGTCGGTACTTTTGTTTTTAAAACAGTAAAATTATCAGATATCC
>JAUVOA010000299.1 GCA_030599445.1 Atribacterota bacterium
GGCAGCGAGATAGAAGAAACATTCAATATTTTACAGGAACTTTCTAAAGAATATGGTGCTAAATCTCCCATCAAAAACAATTTTGCCAAGAATGTGGCCTTGAGTTTGTATCAGCATCTGCCTCTGGTTTATGGTTCTGAAGGATTATTAGAGGCAGTGGCGATGCGCTGGAAGACCCAGATAAACGAAAATAGCAAATGGCCCTGTTTTTGGAATGTATTTCCCGAACTCGACCATAACGAAATAGTGGGCTATGAAATAGAAAATAACATAAACCGACAGGTCAAAATTATTTATCTTCAAAACAAAGAAGGGCTTTTGAGGGTAGAGCAGAGACGGGAAATTACCCGCAAGATTATCGAAGACAAAGTAGCCGAGTTTATATTTTGCCCTACCAAGGGTAAGGGGAAGATGGCCCGCATGTTTTCACTAATTTTTTTAGGTGATCTGGTGAGCTATTATTTAGCAATATTAAATCAGGTTGACCCTTCGCCGGTAGCCTGCATAGAAGATTTAAAGAAAGAATTGGCCAAAAGATAGAAAAAGTACAAGTTGTAAGTTGCAAGATGGATTAGTCGTTAGCATAGAGAATTAGAGAAATAAGATTTTTAAAAAGATTTTTAAAAATTGACAAATTGACAAATTGGTGGATAGGCTAATTAGACAACTAAAAAACAGGAGAATATCTATTTGAAATATCTAGAAGTTGGCGTTATTGCCTTTATGGTTTCTTATATTTTAACTCCCTACATGGCTCGTGTAGGGAAAAAACAGAATATGGTGGATATACCCGGTCACCGTAAGATACACGAAGAAGCTATCCCTAATTTAGGAGGGATAGTTATTTTTTTTGGATTTTTACTGAGCTTGCTTTTTGTGATACAGATAGAGGGACAGTTTAGAGCTCTGTTGATAGGCGGAGTAATTATTCTGTTATTAGGGGTGATAGATGATATTGCCAACCTCTCCCCTAAACATAAATTTGTAATTCAGATGATACCAGCATTAATAGTGATTATATATAATAGTGATTTAATAAATAGTTTTATCGTTAATCAATTAAGAAGTTTTGATTTATTAGGTTATCTTCTTTATCCTATTTTAATCTTCTGGATAGTGGGAATAACTAATTCCATCAACCTGATAGACGGTTTGGATGGATTAGCCTGCGGAGTTTCCATTATCACCTTAATGACTTTTTTTATTTTGGGCTTAAAACTTAATTTAGAAGCTCTTAATCTTATATCTATCGCTCTGGCGGGGAGTATGTTGGCTTTTTTAAGATTTAACTTTTATCCGGCCAAAATCTTTTTAGGAGATTCCGGTAGTACCTTTGCCGGTTTCATGTTAGCCTCTGTAGGGGCTTTGTGGGTATTAAATAATGGGACTGCCTTCTTTATTTTTATTCCAGTGATAATTCTTGCTCTCCCTATTTTTGATACCTTATTTGCTATTTGGAGGAGATATCGGGGACATCGACCTATATTTCAGGCTGACAAAGAACATCTTCATCATCGTCTTTTAGCCCGAGGGATATCGCATAAAAATGTCGTGCTTATCTTGTGGGGAACAAGCGCCATCTGCAGCGTAATTGCTCTTGTTTTAG
The DNA here is from genome assembly GCA_030599445.1 of Atribacterota bacterium. Lineage (GTDB taxonomy): Bacteria > Atribacterota > Phoenicimicrobiia > Phoenicimicrobiales > Phoenicimicrobiaceae > Sediminicultor. The sequence goes on from JAUVOA010000299.1 coordinate 1,607, forward strand.
CGCTCTAATGTAAAAAGTTAACCAAAGGTGCCTGGCACCTTTGGTTAACTTTTTGTGGACGAAAGGAAAAGAAACATGAAATTAGAAAAGAGAAAAGAACAAGTAAATGAAAATGAAAAGGCCACTGTTTTAGTTACCGGTGGTGCAGGATTTATCGGTTCACACATTGTGGATTTGTTGACCGAGAATAATTATAAAGTTGTGATAGTTGATGACTTATCTTCCGGTAGAGAGGAAAATATCAATCAAAAAGCCCGGTTTTATAAATTAAACATCACCGACCAAAAAGGCTTGGCTGAGGTGTTCAAGCAGGAAAAACCTGATTATGTATTCCATGAAGCCGCCCAAATTAGTGTATCTTTTTCCGTAAGAGACCCTTTATTTGACGCACAAACTAATATCCTGGGTTCCTTGAATTTATTGCAGTGCTGTCTGAATCACAAGGTAAAGGGAATAGTCTTTGCCTCCAGTGGTGGGACTATTTATGGTGAACCAGAGAATTTCCCTATTACCGAGGATTACCCTTTCAACCCTCAATCGCCTTATGGAATCAGTAAAGTTGCCATCGAGCATTATCTCGATTTCTATCAGAAAAATTGCCATCTCCCATATGTATCACTAAGATATGGAAATGTCTATGGACCCCGGCAGGACCCTTATGGTGAAGCCGGGGTTATTGCTATATTTATTGAAAAAATGATAAAAGGTGAGATTCCTACTATAAATGGCGATGGAGAATATATAAGGGATTATATTTATGTAGAAGATGTAGCCCAAGCCAATTTACTCGCTCTCCAAAATATGGTAAAATTATCTAAAGTTGTTCAGGAAAAAGAAAAAGCTAAGGAAAAAGAAAAAGAAATTGAATGCAAAGGCGAAGCCGTAGCTGAACTTAAGTTTAATGGCCTTAATCTGGGGACCGGAAGAGGGGTTTCGGTAAATGAAATCTTCTCCCTTTTAAAGGGGATTATTAAATTTCCCAATCCGGCAAATTATGGACCTCCCAGAGCAGGGGATTTAAGGAAGAATATTCTGGATTGCCACTTAACTAAAGAGGTTTTAGGATGGCAACCAAAGTTTGACTTTTCAGCAGGTTTAGAAAAGACAGTTCGCTGGTTTAAAGAGAATATTTAATAATTAGTTTTAATTTTAAAAATTTATCCTAAAAAGAAGGAATTTAAAATATTTTTGTCGTATTAAGATAATTGGATTAGCAGAAAAA
>JAUVOA010000153.1 GCA_030599445.1 Atribacterota bacterium
ATTTAACTTTGACTTACCACAAGTAGATTTCTACCGCAAGGCTCAGGAATTTGAAGAAAAGAGTTATAAGTTTTATTTAGAAATGAGTGATAAGGTGGAAATCAAATCACAAAAGAAAATATTTTTAAAGTTAGCAGGAGAAGAAAAAAAGCATACGTTTCTACTGGAAAACTTAGTTGAATTTGTTTCCAGACCCGAGACATGGATTGAAGATGCAGAATTTAATCATTTGGATGATTATTAATTTAACATTTCTTACCTTATAATTTCAAAAAAACAAAATTGGAGCAGTTTCTATTATTTAAAATACCTTTTTATGAATAGAAAATAAAAAGGAATAAAAAAGAGGAATTTAAAAAATTTTGTAGAATAATGCCAAATAAGGAATATTATTAAGTAATTGATAAAAACAAAATAAGATAAAGTTTTATAGTTGGTTAGAAAGGAGGTAGAAAAAAGTATTAAGAAAAATAAATAAGAAAATTTTAAAATTGACTTTAAATGGGATTGAAAGATAGATTAATTTGTATTAAAAAAATTAGCACTTTTCAAATGATTAAAAATATTAAGGAGTGATTATAATGAAAAAATCAGTTTTGTTATCTATTTCGCTTATTTTGGCAATTTTAATTTTTGCCATTTTGACAACTGGCTGTATATCGCTTTTTACACCTCTTATAAAGATAGAAATTATGCAGATGTTAAACAAGTTAGGTGAGGCAAATGTAGAAGGTAATGTTGACCAGATAATTATACATTATACTGATCCATATACAGAAGTGAATCATCTTGTTAGTGAAGATGAGTATGTCATTTCCCTTGAAGAACTTCGTATGTGGCTCGAAGAAGATTTGACTTACGTTAATTGCTTGATAGATGATTTTTCCAATGAAGAGATAACCATTTTAGATACAACCAATGCGATAGTAGAATGCGATGAACATACAAAATTCCAAGATTTATTCGATGAAACAATTTATGAATATATAGATAGAGTAAAATTAACTTTAATTAAAGTTGAGGGTGATTGGAAAATTTCCATATATGAGCTTCTTGCCTCAGAAGAAGTGATACAATAGTGAAGTAAAAAAAGCTACCAGGGGACGGTTCTCTGGCAGGTTTTTATTGTAACCTACCAGGGGACGGTTCTTCTGACAATGAAATTTGCAAATAGCCTCGGACATTACTCTGTATTTCCTTATTTCCTCGAAAGTGGTCAGAAGTTTAGATTCTAATTAAATTATCAAATTTATCTTTGGATAAGTGAGAGTATTAAAATTAGATAGTTTATCAAACTCTTATTGCCTATAAAGGATTTGACACGAAATGAAAAGTAATTATAGTTTCACAGCAAAGATATATGACCATATTTTTTATTTAGCTCTTGAGCCAATAAGAATTGCGGTAATGAATGAGCTTTTAAAATATAAAGAGAAAATAATTTTAGATTTATGTTGCGGCACCGGAAATCAGATTAAGTTACTTTCAAAGCACGGATTTAGAAACCTTTATTGTCTTGATATATCTGATTCAATGTTAGAAATTGCAAAAAGAAGTGATTCCTCTATAAAGATCTATAATGAGGATGCAACAAAAACCAATTTTGACAATGCATCGTTTGATGTAGTAATTATAAGTTTTGCAATACATGAAAAAGATAGGAATACTCAACAAGCTCTTATAAATGAAGCGTATAGAATTATAAAAAAAGATGGACTTATGCTTGTTGTTGATTATGTTTTTGATAATAAAACGACTAAATTTGGTAGAATATTAATAAGTATAATTGAAAGAATAGCCGGAAGAGAGCATCATAGAAATTTTAAAAGCTATATACAGAACGAGGGGCTATTCAGTTTGATAAAAAAGGACAAATTTAAACTTATGAGATATAATAGAATGTCATCCGGAGCTGTAACTATATCAATATATAAAAAGATACTCCTCTTTTAATTTGGTTTTTAATCTTTATTTATGGATATGGAGGAAGTAAAATGACAAGATATAAATGTCCAAAATGTAAAATGGAGTATGATGCTCCGGGAAAATGCGACATGTGTAATGTAACTCTTGAAAAGATAGAAAAAAAGGAAACACCTATGCGTAACATGCATCATGAAAAGCATGAACCTCAAGAACATAATCATAAATCTCAAAAACATGAAGGTCATCAAGAGCATGAAAAACACCTTCATTCTGACCACGAAGACCATGAAGAGCACAAAGAGCATATGCATCATGATCATGCTGATCATCATAAACAAATGGTGATTGATTTCAAAAAAAGATTTATAATATCAGCTTTAGTCACCATACCCATTCTTTTGCTGTCTCCCTTAATACAACAGTTGTTTAATTTTAGGTTTGGTATTCCCGGAGAAAAATATGTTCTATTTGCTCTTTCCAGTTTTATATTCTTCTACGGCGGTCGACCCTTTCTGAAAGGGTTTTTTGATGAGTCCAGGAAGAAACAGCCGGGAATGATGACCCTTATCGCCTTAGCCACGTCAGTAGCCTATTTTTATAGTTCTGCTGTAGTTTTCGGTCTTAAAGGAAAGTTTTTCTTCTGGGAACTAGCTACCTTGATAGATGTGATGCTTCTGGGCCACTGGTTTGAGATGAAATCTGTTATAGGTGCTTCAAAGGCACTGGAAAAGCTGGCCCAATTAATGCCGGACACAGCCCATCTAATCAAAGGAAGCGAAGTAAAGGAAGTCAAGATTTCTGCATTGAAAAAGGGAGATAAAATTTTAATCAAGGCAGGTGAAAAAATACCTGCTGACGGTTTAATTATTAAAGGCAGCAGTTATATTAATGAATCAATGTTAACAGGAGAATCAAAGCCTGTACATAAAAAGCTGGAAGATAAAGTTATCGGTGGTTCGGTAAATGGAGATGCAGTTTTAGAAGTAAAGGTTGAAGGAACGGGAGAAGAATCATATTTAACCAAGGTCATCAACCTGGTAAAAGAAGCACAGTCATCCAAATCAAAGACTCAAAGGTTTGCCGATAAAGCAGCAAACTGGCTCACCATGATTGCGATAACTGCCGGAGCAGCAACACTCATTTACTGGTTTATTTATGGTCCCGACCTGGCATTTGCCATTGAAAGAATGGCTACGGTAATGGTTATTACCTGCCCCCATGCTTTAGGTTTAGCCATACCTCTGGTCACGGCAGTTTCCACTTCCTTGTCGGCAAAGAATGGCCTCTTGATAAGAAATAGAACTGCATTTGAGAATTCAAGAAAGATAACCACTGTGGTGTTTGATAAAACAGGTACACTTACCGAAGGTAACTTCGGAGTAAGCCTGGTTACTGTAACAGATAATAATTATGATGAGGAAAAGATTATTCAACTGGCAGCCTCACTCGAAAAAAATTCTGAACACCCCATTGCCAAGGGAATTATAAACAGAGCTGAAGAACTCAAAGTTAAGACCATGCCGGTATCAGACTTTGAGGTAATAAAAGGACAAGGGGTAAAGGGGAAAATAGAGGAGAAAAATATTGCCCTGGTTAGCCAGGCTTATGTGAGGGAAAACAATTTTGAGATTATAAAAGAGATTAAGGTTGATGAAACCGGAACATTAGTCTATGTTCTATTTGATAACCGAATAATTGGAGTTATTACTCTTGCCGATAATATTAGAGATGAATCCCATGAAGCCATAAGACAGCTAAAAAAATTAGGCATAAAGTGCTGGATGCTTACCGGAGACAATAAAAAAATTGCCGAACAAGTTTCAAACAAGTTATATCTTGATGGTTATTTTGCAGAAGTACTGCCACATGAAAAGCTGGAAAAAATAAAAGACCTGCAGAATAAAGGTGAATTCATTGCTATGACCGGAGACGGGATTAATGATGCCCCCGCTCTTGCTCAGGCAGATGTAGGCATTGCTATCGGCTCAGGAACAGATGTCGCTGCCGAGACTGCTGACATTATCCTGGTAAACAGCAATCCTTTGGATGTTACTTCGCTAATTTTGTTTGGAAGAGCAACTTATAATAAAATGATTCAAAATCTGTTTTGGGCGACAGGATATAATGTAATTGCCATTCCTCTTGCTGCCGGAGTATTGTTCAGTTATGGTATATTAATTTCTCCGGCTATAGGTGCTGCTCTTATGTCTTTAAGCACTATAGTTGTGGCCATAAATGCTCAATTTTTATCAATAAGAAAAGAGACTTCTATTACATAAAGTTTAATCAAATTGATTTTGACGACAACTACCTATAAAAATATAGTTCGATTTGCAGAGAAGATATATTAGTGACGGATAGAGGGTTAGACCTTGACATTGGGCATAACTCTTTGCAAGGTGTTTTCAAATAAAGATATGTCCAATATCAAAGCCTGAAACTTCATTACAATTTTCTTATGATTAGTAATTAGTAATAAGTGTTGATATCTTAAAAAATAAAAAATATTTATTTAGGCTATAAATTTTAAAGATTTAGGGTTTAATCGAGGTATAGAATCGAGGGTTAAAGTGTGGCAAAGAACCGTTCCCTGACACATATATATAATAGGAGGTATGCAAATGAATATTTATAAATATGCCATGAAGATGGAAAAAGACAGTGAAAATTATTATAGTGAACTTGCTAACAAAACAGGTGA
>JAUVOA010000046.1 GCA_030599445.1 Atribacterota bacterium
CACTATCTTGGAGTAAGGATTTTAGCTTGTTGTTTTTAAATTGTAAATTTATTAAATAAGCGGAATTCTTGAAAAAAGGAGGTATAATGATGACAACATTTTTAATGTTTGGGAAGTATTCATCAGAAGCTATAAAGGGAGTAAGCGGTGCACGCACAGTGGAGGCAAATAATCTTATTAAAAAAAATGGCGGTGAAGTAATCTCTCAATATGCTCTATTAGGAGAAAATGATTTGCTTTTTATTGTAAATTTTCCTAGTGTAGATGACGTAATAAAATCTTCAGCAGCCCTGAATAAATTAACCGGGATTTCATTCAATAGTGTTCCAGCGATAACGATAGAACAATTCGATAAGATTATCGCCTAGATGTGTTTTGATGCATTGTATTAAAACTTGTTAAGTTTTTTTAATTTAGCACAAAGTAGAGATAATGGTTAATGTGCTAGCTCAATAAAAATTTTTGGTAAGATAGTTTTAATTATAGTTAGTGTAAACTTTGGTGGGGTACTTTAAGAAAAAAAAGAATAGCTATCGCTTTTGTTTTTCCAATATTCTTTTTCGTATGGTACTTTTCTTTCTCTTTACTCGATACTCGATACGATATACTCGATACTGATTTTAATATGGACAAGGTATAAAAAATATGCTAACATTATCTCGACAAAAAAGAGAGATAACAAATTTTCAATAATATTATATTAGGAGGAAGCAATGAAAGAAAGAGTGGAAGCAGCTTTAAAGAAGATAAGACCATCTCTTCAGGCAGATGGCGGAGATGTTGAACTGGTAGAAGTAACTACAGAGGGAGTAGTAAAAGTAAAATTAACCGGTGCCTGTGCGGGTTGTCCGATGAGAGAGATGACTTTACAGATGGGTATTGGCAGAGCATTAAAGGAAGAAGTTCCCGAAGTAAAAGAAGTTGTAGCTGTATAATTATAATCTAATAAAATAATTACAGGAAAAAATAAATATAGTAAGTGTAGTAAGGGGTAAGATATTACAATATATCGTACCCCTTACTACGTTTAAAGTTCAATAAATAATTTCACTTTAACATGGACATCTTATTAATATAAACTTTGGTGGGGCAGTTAGTTAAAATCTTGGTTTAATTGTAAAATACAGTGGCTTTCAGTTATAATAAGAATTATAAAAAAACTTTCAGTAAATATATATTTACTATTTTTGTGCAATATTCAAAAGAAAAGGTTAAATCTTTTCTGAGTGGCGCCTTGAATTAATGGACCTAAAATTAGGATATAATAATTAATCTATAAAAAGTTTTAGGGTGGTAATTAATGAATAAAACTATAGTCAAAGAATTATATAACAAAATATCTAAAAAGATTTTACACGCACAAATATTAGATAATATCTCTTTAGACAAAGAGTTTGTTAGAAAATATATTGAAAATCCCTCATTTTTAAAACAATTGTCATCTATGGTAGAAAAGAAAGATTATAGCTGTCAGGCGGTATATTCCCTTTGTCAGGACATACTTGTTTATATAGACAAAAAACATAATTCCGCTAATTGGCTTTATCGGGTATTTCAGTTTGCCCTCTCTAAATCTTTCCTTGAAGCAGTAGATCTATCTGTTGAGGATATCTCCGATAATTGCCGAAAAACTTTCTTGTTCTATTTGGAATTTTTAAGAGTAATTTTGGAGTTCCAAAAGCCGTCTGGTGATTCTACTTTCCACGGCAAATATCCCCTTAATTTTTTAACTTCTGACGAAAAAAGCAAATTGGAAAATCCTGCTGAATATAAAAGATTTTTAAAAGCATTTAATGATGAATATATTTACGTGATGATGAAATTAAGTCAGGAAGTTTTACAGTTCAATACTCTTGACCATACATGCGGGGTAAATTGGATTGCTTTGTTTATCGGCAGGCAGTTATATAATCTAGGTCTTCCTGTTGATTTGGGGAGGATTTCCGGAGCAGCAGCAGGACATGATATCGGAAAATATGGATGCAAGGATATTGAGGCAGAAAGGACTCCCTATTTACATTATTACTATACTGATATGTGGTTTGAAAAACATAATATCCCTTATATCGGACATATTGCAGTTAATCATTCTGTTTGGGATTTAGAATTAGAAAATTTACCCTTAGAATCACTTATATTAATTTATTCTGATTTTCGGGTTAAAAATACTAATAACGGTTCTAAAGTGGAGATGAAAATCTTTAGCCTAAAAGATTCTTTTCAAGTAATTTTAGACAAATTGGATAACGTTAATGAGAAAAAAAGAAAAAGATATTGCCGGGTTTATGAGAAATTAAAAGACTTTGAAGATTATATGATAAATTTAGGGGTGAATGTAGATGTAGAGAATAAAGAGATGAGTTCTTGTAAAAAAGATAAAAAACCGTATTATCCTCTCATGCAGGGTCAAGAAGTTATCCAAAATATAAAATTTCTTTCTATAGAACATAATATAAATTTAATGCATGAACTTCGAGATGAATCTTCTCTTAATTCACTTTTAGAATTAGCTCGAAGCGAAAAAGATTGGAACAACCTACGGGAATATCTACAAATATTTAATGAATATTCCACCTACTTGACTCAAAATCAGAAAATGATTACCTTGAGATATTTATACGAACAATTAACTCATCCGGAAGATGAAATAAGAAGGAGAAGTGCAAAACTTATCGGTTTATTGATTGCCAGCTTTGACGAAGATTACCGCAAAGAAATTCCTCAAAATGTTACCCTAAAACCTCCCGCGATTACCAGTATTAATTTATTGGAAAGATATTTAAAATATTTTTTACAGCCAGACCATAAAAAAATTGCTCTTCATCAATCTCGAATTATTAATAGCATTGAGAATATGATATTTTCTTTCTTTTCTAACTGTCGCAATAATCATCAGGTAAGCAATTATAGAAAAAGTATTTTAAAACACTATAAAAAAAACCTGTATACCGATGAAGAAATTCAACTGTGTTTGATAAAAACCGCCAAACATATATCAATTTGTTCAGATGAAAAATCTGTAAAGGTATTATTTGATTATATTATAAAGATGTTGAAGAAAGAGAATCACAATCTTAGACTTACTACTTTAGAGGTGGTCTATGATTTAATACCCCAAATCGATAAAGAGTTTAGATTTATAAATAACTTAAGAAAAATATTTACTGGTAATATTTCTGCCTCAGTGCTCCCTGCTGAAAATTATTTAAAGATGAAGATAGTTGAATTATTAGATTTGGATGAAAACATTGCAAAAAAGTACATCGAATTTTATCGAAGAGATATAGAAAAGATACAGTATATATATCTAAGCAACCTTAAAACTTCAACTAGTGGAATAATTAAAAAAATTCAGATAGAACTTTTATTAGAACATACCTTAAAGAGTAAACAGGAAGAAATCTATACCGCTTTGCATTTTTGCAATATTTTAAAAGTTAGCGGCATAGAAAATATTAGAAATTTGGCTGGTCAAACCTTGGTAAATTTAATGCCTTCCTTATCTTTTCAACAGAGGAACGATATAGCTATTGAATTATTGCGGGCCTTAGAAATGGAAGATTATCAATTTACTAAGTATATTCCTTACTATTTGGGTCAATTAATACTCTATCTTACACCTAATGAGTTAGAGGAGGTTATTGATGATTTAATAGAAAAAATCAAACAGTCAGATCCCAAATTAAGCTCACTACTACTTAGAACCGTGGGTATGGCCATTGTTAATTACCCTAAGTACCGAGAAAGATTTTCAGAAAAAGAGAAATCATACGAAAACAGGCTTAATAAGATGATTAGCATCCTTTTGAATGGTTTTGTACACTATAATTTAAAGGTTAAGCAGGCTGCATTTAGAGTTATTGGTAGAGAAATATTTGGCTCAAGACATCTTAATTTAGAAGAAAAAAACCATATATTTAAACTTATTGCCAAAAAAATTCTTACTCTATTAGCTCCTGTAAATAAAGAAAGCCTGATGTTTTTAATAAATTGTATTGGACTTAATTATATGTATAAATTTATCTCTAATTATAATTTTTACGAAGGGAGTATAAGCCTTGAGATCCCAGACAAAATAGCTTTCTTCCCAGGAGCTTTTGACCCATTTTCTTTAAGCCATAAAGAGATTGTAAAAGCAATAGAAGCACTCGGATTCGAAATATATTTAGCAGTTGATGAATTTTCCTGGTCTAAAAGGACCCAACCACACCTCTTCAGAAAAAATATAATAAATATTTCTATTGCTGATGAACTTAATGTATATTTATATCCTGAAGATTTACCGGTTAGTATTGCAAATCCAGATGATTTAAAGACTTTGAGAGAAAATTTCCCCCTTTCTGAGGTTTATATTGTAGTGGGCAGTGATGTTGTATTGAACGCCTCTGCTTATCAAAAAAATAAAAGAAAAAATTCCATACATACTTTTTCTCATATTGTTTTTGACAGAAGGACTTTACATGCTGCTGACGAGAAAGAAAAAATGATTCAAGAAGCTATTAAAGAAATAAGGGGAGAGACGATAAAACTTAATCTTACTCCTTGTTATGAAGAAATAAGTTCAACTCAGATAAGAAATAATATAGATGAAAATAGAGATATTTCCAGACTTATCGACCCTTTGGCTCAGAAATATATTTACGAGCATAGTTTATATCAAAGAGAACCACAATATAAGAGTGTAATACAGACTATCTCTATCGATGTGCAAGTAATTGAAGATATTACCCTGGATTTAATAAATGAACTTTGCCAGAAAGTACTTTCTAAATATAATCGAAATGAAGTATCTAAAAAGTTGTTCGAGTTTACCCGTAAAGTAAATCCGAGAATTTTACTATTACGCGATGTCCAGCACAACGGAAGAATATTGGGTTTTTCAGCCTTTCATTGGGTTCGTTCAAACATTCTTTTTCAGGAGTTTAAGGACAACTTAATATCTGAGTATATCCGGGAAAATGCAGTTGGTCGCAGTATAGTTATTGATGGTATTTTTACCATAAGTGATATGGAAAATAGATCAGAACTTGAAAACCTTGAGCAGATTATTCTTACCGAAACCCTTTCTTTTTGTGTTGAGAAAGAATACAATTATACGATATTTAGGAATATAATAAATAATTATCCTTTAACTTCTTTAAAAGAGAACTTAGAACTTGTAGGATTTTATCGTTTACCCTTCAGTGATAAGAATAAACCGGTATTTGTAGTGGATATTAGTAAACCCTGTATAGTTAATCTGGATACCGAAACAATTATAAAGGAACCTTTCTGCCAAAATTTAAACATTAAAAAATCAGTTATAACATCTCGTAAACGATTATTAAAATCGCTTACTACTTTTTATCCCGGGAATATTGTTTTACCATTTAATATAAATTTAATCAATCAGACTATAGTAAAGAAAATTTGCAAGATAAATAATGTTGTGACAAAACCTTTATCCATTCGAGCCTTGGGAGAATCAATGTGTGTGCCCTTTGGGAAGGTACTACATAAGATGGTAGTACCTAATACTGTGACCAAATCTCTTCATACAGAAAAAATATTTGTTTCTGATATGAAAAGTTTTGAGATTGATGCCTTCCCCAATTATATGAGTCTGGAAAATCAGGTTAAAATGATTCGTTCATTTGACATGCCCGTAATTCTTATTGATGATTATTTACACAAAGGATATAGAATAAAAACCCTTGAGCCTCTATTTAAAAAATATGATATCAAAATTAAGAAAGTAATTGTAGGAGCGCTATCCGGGAGTGGTAAAGAGATTGCAACCTTATTAAATAGAGATGCCGATTGTGCTCATTTCATTCCAAATCTTAGATTATGGTTTAATGAAAGCGAATTACTGCCATTTATTGGCGGAGATGCATTAAGGCGAAAAATAAGGACTCAAGGAAATTTAGTTAGGTCCATCAATTTGTTTTTGCCTTATACATTCCCATCATTTATTAAAAATGTTTCTGCAAAAACTCTCTATAATTTTTCTGAAGTTTGTATCGAAAATGCTTTAACTATATTAGAAGCTTTGGAGAATGAATACCAGGTAATTCAACAAAGAAAATTGACTCTTGACCATTTAGGAGAAGTAATTATTTATCCCCGATATCCTGACCAGGGAGAAGACATGAGTTATAATTTAAATCTTAGCCCTACTCATTATTTGATAAATAGCCTTGAACTTTTACGACGTACCAAAGGAATGACAGAGAGGGGAATGTGAAGCCAAAATTCGTATCTCGTATCTCGTGAATCGTATCTCGTTTAGGATTAGTTTGTTGGTTAGCTAGTTAGTTGGTTAGTTGGTTAAGAAAAAAGAAGAAAGAATGAAATAAGAATTATAATGTAGGGGCGTATTGCATACGCCCTTTACAGGATAAATAGGAAAATATGGAATCTTGTCACAAGAAGGGGATTATTAATGTTCTTCTATAAAACAAAAGATAAAATACTAATTTCTCGATCGGAATACAACGAATTAAATAGAATATCTGAAAGCGAAGCCAAAGAGAACAAAGAAATAATTTATGTACTGAACCGAATAATCCCATTAAAATCCAGAAGATATTTTAGCATTACTGATCCATCCCTAATCTTTTTAAAAGAAGAGGGTATCCGCTTACTGCAAAAATCCAAGAAGATTAATTATGATTTACCCCGATGGCTTAATGAAAGAATAAAAGAAAAAAGAGTGAGTTCACTTAATACCGAATATCCTAACTGGCAAGATATGTTAACTTATAAATTTCCTTCCCGATGGAAAATTAATATTGTAGGATTGGGTGATGTAGGAGGGGCTCTCCTTACCGGTTTGAGATTATTGGGAGGAAGTTGTATTGAATCTCTCGGAATATATGATAAAAATATAAAGGCAATAAAAAGATGGGAATTAGAAGCAAATCAGATATTTTATCCTTTTACTGCTCAGAAATTTCCTGAGGTTTACAAATTGAGAGAAGAGAATATTTTTGATTGTGACATGTTTATATTTTGTGCAACTGTAGGAGTTCCTTCTTTGGGAGAAGAACAAGAAGATGTGAGAATGAAGCAGTTCGAAGGAAATTCTAAGATAATTTCTGGTTATGCCCGAAAAGCTCGGAAAAAATCGTTTAAGGGGATATTTGCAATTATCTCAGACCCGTTAGACTTATTGTGTAAAGCTGTTTTTCTGACCAGCAATAAAGACACAAGCAGAGAGTTTGATTTTAAAGGATTAGCAGCAGACCAGATAAGAGGGTATGGATTAGGGGTAATGCATGCACGAGCAGTTTATTATTCAAAACAAAATCCTGGGACAGCTAAATATAATCGAGAAGGCAGAGCCTTTGGTCCTCATGGCCATGGTTTGATAATTGCCAACAGCTTAAAAAAATATGATGAAAGACTTTCAGAGATGCTTACCGATCAGACCGTAAAAGCAAATTTAGAAATAAGGAAAACCGGTTTCAAGCCTTATGTAGCTCCTGCCTTATCTTCCGGATGTCTTCCGATTATTGCCACTATAAGTGGAAAATGGCATTATAGTGCAACCTTTATGGGAGGGGTATTTATGGGAGCGAAAAATAGATTGCTTAAATCAGGAACTGAAATTGAAAGGTTAGACCTCCCAGTCATCTTAGTAGAAAAAATTAAAGAAAGTTATAAGGAATTGGGTAATATTTTATAAACAATTATCGATAGAGGAAATTATTTTATGGAAACCATTTATTTAATTATGCCAGGAAAAATATCGGATAGTTTTGCTGAGATTGTCAAAATTGCCACAGAAAATTGTCAACTAACAATTGTTAAGACGACCGAAGATCTCCCTGCTCTCAAAAATAAAAAGATTATATTTATTATTGAATTAGATGAATGCGGATTTAATATTCCTTTATTTGAAATACTTCTAAAACTAAAAGAAAGAGGAGATGATGCTCTTTTAGGTTCAAACGCCGTAATTATAATCCAAAGTTCAAGTGAATTATTTACCAAGAGCACCGCTCAAAAGATAATTTTTTTAACCAACCAGATGGGATGTAGATTCCCCGGTCATTCAGCTGTAGAAGCCACTCATGATCTTAATAATTTTCTTACCTGGCAAAAAACTTTCAATTTGCCTCTTTTAGAGATTTACAAAAAACAAGCCAAAGAATTAGTGAAAAAATTAACGGAGGAGAATTTAAAATTAATTAATAGACCCAAGATACTTGTACTGCATTCGAGTTTGTTTAAAACTTCTAATACTCTTATGCTTTGGAAAATGGTAAAAGAAAACCTTAGCGGAGAAGATATAAAAGAGTTCCACGTAGAAAATGGAACTGTGGTAGACTGCAGGGGGTGTTCTTATAAGACCTGTATTCATTATAGTGAAGAAAAAAGCTGTTTTTATGGAGGAATTATGGTAAAAGAAATTCTCCCCGCGATAGAAGAGGCTGATTGTATAATTTGGCTATGTCCTAATTATAATGATGCAATATCCGCAAAGCTTATGGCAGTTATAAATAGAATGACTGTACTTTATAAGAGGGTAAAATTTGGGGATAAAACTTTATTTTCCGTTGTTGTTTCCGGAAATTCAGGGAGTGATTGTGTGGCTAAACAGTTAATGGGGGCTTTAAATATTAACAAAGGATTCAGACTGCCTCCTTATTTTGCTTTAACAGTTACTGCCAATGACCCCGGGTCAATAATGAATGTCTTGGGAGTAGACAAAAAAGTAAAAGAATTTGCTGAAAACATAAAAAGAGAGATTAAAAAATAAAGAGATTTAAATTATATTATGCAGAAGAAAGATATTAAAAATTTTACCTTAAATGAACTTCAAGGAGAGGTTAAAAATTTAGCGGTTGAAAAATATAGGGGAACTCAATTATTTGATTTTCTTTACAAAAAAGGCATAGAAGACTTCAGAGATATGCTGAGTCTTCCAACATCATTTAGAGACTTACTTCAAAAAAATTTTTACATAAGCAAGATAGGGTTGGTAAATTTAGCTAAATCAAAAGACCAAACCGAAAAATATTTATTTAAGTTAGAAGATGGAAATTTAATAGAAAGCGTTCTTATATTTTCCGATAAAAGAGTAACTGAATGTATATCTTCCCAAATTGGTTGTAAATATAACTGTTTGTTTTGCGAAAGCGGCAAAAAAGGTTTTACCAGAAACCTTACAGTTAG
>JAUVOA010000113.1 GCA_030599445.1 Atribacterota bacterium
AGCCAGATAATAATCAGCCCTTTGGCAATAAAGCTGAAGTATTTTTTATTTTTTAAAAAATATTTATAGAAAAAGAAGGATTTTATAAAATTTTGTAGTATTATAGTATTATTGACATAGTTATCTTAAAAAATTAATTTCGTGAGATATCCAGCAAAGGTATATAATTTTAAAAAAAATAAAAATCTCTTTATTTCTCTATAAAAATAAAAAAAACATTGTATAAGGAGGAATATTATGAAATATAAACGAATTATTATTTTAACAATTCTTGTTTTAACTATCCTCTCATTATTTTTATCATTTGTTTATGCTCAGGTTTGGGTTATCGAATATTCTGCTGACATTACTCCAACTGCTCGTAAAGTTTCGTCAAAGATTCGAGACACATACTTAAAAGATTATTCTAATGACATAAGCCCTACACTACAATATGATGATATCAATATGAGTAAATCGACGGGAACATTTAAAATAACAGATGGACAGGGAAACATTATTGGAGACATAAATACAACTAGGTTGTCGATATCAAAAAAAGTAGGGTTTTCTTCAGTAGATGATGTTATGACCGCTGTAACTATTAATAATATTGGAAAAGATCCTCATGCTCCTCCCATTAACATTGGCTCTTCTGTAGAAGATGTTATTAAAGCTATGGGGACCCCTGAATCTATTCAAATATCTTTTAAATCTTTTAAATATCGAAATTCTACTATTTTTTTTGATGACGATTGGAAAGTTCAGTCTTGGGATAATCGATATGGTAATTTAAAAGTAAGTTTGGAAAATGAAAGCGGTGATATATTAGATATTGGTGAATATTTAATCGATGATATTTTTAAAATTATCGATGACAATCTATACGAAAAATCTACAATTTTACCTACTGATAAATCTGTTGAGGGAATTATTGAAGAATTTCAGGAGTATTTAGAAAATCAGTAAACATAAATAAAATATATATCTAACTGGAAAAAGATTATATTTTAAAGGTATTTGAATGTTAGTTTTTTAATTAATTTTTGAAACGATTTTTGATTATAACAAGAAAAGAGGGTTTTTGGAAAATATTATTGAGTATAATATCTATTTGAAGTTTTAATTGATTATAGAAAAAATATCAAAAACCTTATATAAAAAGAGAGGGGATAGGTATTGAATAGTTTTATTGAATTTTTTTTTATTGAAGAAGTTTTTTCACTATAAAATGATTCTAAATATTTCTTTTTCACTATCTCAATATAATTTAAGGTCATTTAGTTGTTTGCTTTATCTTAAAATAATAATACTTGCCTTATATAATATATAGTTAGAATAATAGTAGGGATATACTTATTGATAAATAAGGCATAATAGGCGATTATATATAACTTGCAATATCTGCTGGAATCTTAATTAAATCCTTTAGTTTATAGATATTTCGTAGTTCTTCAATAATCTCACCCCAACAAAAGGTGGTGAAGTTGTCTACTAGTGAGAGCCAGATAATAACTAGCCCTTTGGCATTGTGCTGAGGGCTTTTTTATATATCGAAATTTATTTCAAAAGCACAATAAAAGCAGTTGCTGGGAAAAAATTGCCCAGCTTATTAGTAGAAAAACGTGAAAAATTTACCCTTTCTGGTTAAGCGATTAATATTGATTAAATATTATTTATAAATATTTTTTAATTGAAAATGAATAAAGTCTTTATTTAGCACCTCTTTCACCGAATACATTTTAAAAAATAAATATTCTTACATTAAGTTTTATAAATTGGCACAATAATTGCTTCTATTAATAGTTAGAATAAATAAGCGAGGCAATTTATTTTTTTTGGGTTTAATTACTACTAATAATATAGAAAAAGTAGTATATAAAATATTTTTCTAAAGTCATTCGTAATACATAAGCATAAATTAAGATAAGCGCTATTTACTTTAATAAAGAAGGAGGTGGCTGGAGTAAATTATCATGTGATTTAATAAGCCTGCAAGAAGGTGTTCTGAAAATACTAAAAAATACAATTATATAGAAAAGGAGATTAAAAATGAAGGGAAGATTTATTATTCTAGTAATGATTACTACCATTGCCTTGCTGGTCTGTGTTACTGGTGGACTGGCACAACCTTTGAACTTGGAAGAAAAAATTAATTTGGAAGATATACCAGTATATAATCCATGTACAGTGGAAACTGTTAAACCTGATGGAACTTTGCATCTTAATGGACGGCTTTTGCTTGATTCCGCTGGAGGGTTTCATTTAAAATTACACGCAAATTCTCATCTTGTAGGTGAAGGCATTAATAGTGGTACAGAATATATAGCTAATGTAACATATAACTGGCAACTTAATGGTAAGTTTTTACCTTTTGAAACTACTAAAATACTAACAGCTTCTCTTATCAGTCAAGGCAAAGAACCAAACCTTTAACTAAAGGCAAGATTTCATGTAACTGTAAATGCAAATGGTGAGTTGACGGCATATGTTGGCGAATTTGAAGTTGAATGCACTGATGATTAGCTATAAAAATTAGAAAAAGTTAATTGACGTATGTAATATTCTCACCTCCAAGCTTATCATATCACATGATAATTTACTCCAGCTGAAAGTTCTGAACCTATCCAATAGGGGGGGTCAAAACACTTCAAATTAAAAAATAAATATTCTTATCTTAAACTTTATAAATTGGCGCAATAATTGCTTCTATTAACAGTTAGAATATAAAAATAGGCAGGAGGTGAATTTAGGGAGATGACGGAAAAAAGATTAAAGGATAATTCTGCTGTAAAAAAAGAGATTTTGTTGGAAACTGAAGCATTATTATTAGAATCCAGAACTAAACTGGTAAAGATTAGGGCAAAATTGCAAGAAATTGCTGATTTACAGGTAAAATTAAAGGTTAAAACGATGGGTATGAGTAGATTGATTAAAAGTTATTTTTGATAAATAAAGAGAAATAAAGAATAATTTAAAAACAAGGAATTAATAATTAAGAAAGGTTTATAATTTTTTAAAAATATGAAAAAAAATAAGAATTTTTATTTAACAATAATTGTCGTTTTAATAATTAGCGGACTTCTTGGCTTTAGTTATTATTTGAATAATAAAGGAGTCGAGGCAAGTAATCTGCCTAAATATGCACTAGGAGATCCTGTGGTCCGAGAAGCTTATGAGTACGTTGTAGAAAATCCAGAGTTTCTTGATTATATTCCATGCTATTGTAATTGCTATCGTTTGGGTCACAAAAATGTTAAAAATTGTTTTGTGAGCGAATTTAAAAGTAATGGTAATGTTGTTTTTGATCATCATGGTACCGATTGCGCCATTTGTTATCACACTGTCTTAGATAGTAAAAAGCTTTTTCAACAAGGGAAGTCAGTTCAAACAATCAGAGATTTTATTGATAATAAATATTCTCGGTATGGAATGGGCACCAGCACACCAAAGCCATAGATTTCAACAATTAAAAAAAGAGTTATTCATGAAAAAATATTTAATCATTACATTATTATTAATTTCTATCGGTATTGGTTTAGGGGTGGTTATTTCTTATTATTCCTCTGCTCAATTTGAAGATTTATCGTCTGAAGAGATGCACGAGCAAATTATTGACCATAGAAATTTCGCCATTAAAAAAGCAACAGCCAGTGGCATCTATAATTGTTGTATTGGGCCTCCCTGCACTATGTGTTATATGGAAGCTAACGAATGGAACAATCACACCCCGGGAACATGCGCTTGTGAGGACTTGATTGCTCAAGGGAAAGAGGTTTGCCCGCAATGCATACGTCAAATTTTGCGGGGATATTAACAAGTTAGAGACTCTCAAATCTAAAGCTAAAGTGTAAAATAGTCCATAACCCGAGGTAAAGAATTTAGGTTGTTTACGCAAATCTCTTTTTATTGTTTGTCTCCTTCTTTGTAAAATTACGCCATATAACCTCTCTTTTTTTAAACCGAAACATTTATTTTATCCAATTAAAACAGCATATATCTCTTATAAAAAGCGTAAGTTAATTAAAAGGTAGAACTTATTTTAAGAGTGGTTTTGTTTATAATTCTTAATAGATACTAATTACTTCTTCTAACTTTTGATACACTTTTTCGGTTTCATCACTCAGAAGAAAGTTGCGAAAATCATCCTGTCCGAGGAGCCTGACAATAACCAGCCCCTTAACAATCAAGCTAAGGGGCTTCTTTATTTTTAGATTTTTTTAAAAAAAGAAGGATTTTTTAATTTTTTGTGGTATTGTAATATAAATAAATTAATATAGTCTTGGCTTGTCCGGTTAAGGAGGAATTACGATTAATCTCTTTAAGCAAGAATTAGGCGAGATACATTCTTTTTTTAAAAACAATTATAAGGAAGCGGTTATCCTGTGCATGTCGACACTTTTCCTTGTTCTTGCATGGTGTCGACCAATCGGCTCATCTTTGGTAGTAAGCTATACGGTATATTATATAATTTTTCCTGCCTTTACCATTTTAATTATCTTGAGAAAGAATCCATTGGATTTTGGACTCAGGCTCGGGAATTACAACTTGTGGGGTTTTTACGTAGCCATAACGGTTGTAATCGCTATCCCGGTATTATATATCGGTTCTCTTTTTTCTTCAGTAGGTCAGTATTATACTAAACCTTTTGATTATTACAGTTTCTTCACTCAAATGGTTCCTCTTCTTTTTGCCTGGGAATATCTGCTTCGCGGTTTTCTCCTCTTCGGACTTAAGGAAAGATTTAAAGAAGCAAGCATCCTTATACAGATGGTTCCCTTTGTGCTTCTTCATATCGGAAAACCCGAAATAGAGATACTGATGTGCATTCCGATGGGGTTGTGGTTCGGATATATTGCCTATCGGGGAAAATCATTCTGGCCGGCCTTCATTACCCATACTTTCATCAACTTTATCCTTAAATACTTTGTGAATTTTTGATGGTAAAGTAGAGAAAAGACAATCACCCGCCCTTTGGTAATTAGCTGAAGGGTTTTTTTATTTTTTAGAAAAGGTTTTATAGACTGATAAGAGTCGAGAAGAATTAATTGGGAGGTAATGTATGTCGAATGTAGAAATAGTAAAGGGTTATATTCCTGGTTCAATCGGTCGAGTTGCTGAACTTCATGGTACTTACTACCACGAGCATAGGGATTTTACGGTATTCTTTGAAGCGAAGGTGGCTACTGAGCTTTCAGAATTCCTCAGGAGATATGACGAAAAGCGCGATGGTTTTTGGACCGCATCACTTAAGGGTCGTGTTGAAGGCTCTATTACCATTGACGGGATTCACGCCGAAAAAGAGGGAGCGCATCTTCGGTGGTTCATTATATCCGATGTCTTGCGTGGAAGAGGTATTGGTAATCGGCTTATTAAAGAAGCTCTTAACTTTTGTAGAAACAAAGGATACAAACGAGTATACCTCTGGACTTTTGAGGGTCTTAACGCTGCGAAACACCTCTACGAAAAGAATGGATTCAAACTTATTGAACAGCACAAAGGTACCCAGTGGGGTACAGAGGTTAACGAACAGCGATTCGAACTACGGTTCGAGTAGCACCGCGTACTACCTCCTAATCCTAGTCAATTCATCCTATATCTATTCCGCAATCTGTTTTTTTAAAGGATATAAGATTATGGGAGAAGGTTTCTTGGTTATATATTCCTTTCCTGCTTCTGCCTCTTTTATTACCTTGACTACTGTCTTTTAA
>JAUVOA010000043.1 GCA_030599445.1 Atribacterota bacterium
CAAGTCAAGCTATCAAAGTACTAAATTGGTCGATATCTGAAATGGAAAAAAGATTTAAAATATTTGCAGAAGCAGGAGTCAGGAATTTAGACGGGTATAATGAATATGTTAGAAATATCAATAATGATACTGAACCTTTACCCTATATTATAATAGTAATAGACGAATTAGCTGATTTAATGCTATCTTCTCCGGTAAAAGCGGAGGAATCTTTATGCAGATTAGCCCAGATGACCAGAGCAACCGGCATACATTTAATAATAGCTACTCAACGTCCTTCTGTTGATATTATTACCGGTTCGATAAAGGTAAATTTCCCTTCCCGAATTGCCTTTGCGGTTTCTACTCAGGTTGATTCAAGGACTATATTAGATGTTAATGGAGCCGAAAAATTGTTGGGAAATGGTGACATGTTATTTTCCCCGGTTGGTGCCTCCAAGCCAATTAGGGCTCAAGGAGCTTTTGTAGTAGAAAAAGAAATTAGAAATGTGGTATCCTATTTAATAAAGCATTCCCCCTCTCCTGAATATGAACAAGAAGTGCTAGAATATAAAAAGAATAAAGGACTACTGCGAGAAACAGAAGAAGAGGAAGAGGATGAATTATTTAATGAAGCTGTTTCTATTATTATTAATAGTAAACAAGCTTCAATATCAATATTGCAACGAAAGCTTCGAATTGGTTATACCCGAGCAGCTCGATTGATAGATGTAATGGAGAAAAGGGGAATTGTAGGACCATACGATGGTCGAAATCCAAGAAAAATATTAATTTCTAATGAAGAATACTTAAATAAGTATGACAGATAAACTACCGTGTAGCGTACAGCGGGTAGCGTATAAAATTAGTTAGTTGGTTAGTTAGTTATCTGGTTAGCTGGTTAAAATACAGGATGCGAATTGCAAATACAGTAATGAGTGATAAATAATAAGTAATGAAGAAAAAGATGTGGGAAGGAATAGTCTTCCAGTTGGGGAAAAATACACAGATAATTTCGAGATAAAAAACTCCGTAGGACAGGCGTCTCGCCTGTCTATTATAGCGTTTAGCGTATAGTTTTAGATTAATAAAATTTATTCTAATTAAATGAAAAAATAATAAATATTTTTTCATTTTCAAGCAGGAATAAGATAATCGGTGTCGTATTATTATATTAAGGAACATAAAATAACTAGTCGTATTAACATTTTTAGAAGAAATCTCTTCTTAGGGAGGTGATAGATGAACTATTTTTCTGACCATATAAACCCTATTAAATAAAAATATTTAACAGGGCAAAAGTAAAGTTGGAATTTTAAGTATTTTTAAAAATGAAAGGAGATTTCAGAAATGAAAAAGAATCTATTAGGAGTAGTCGTATTAGCAATAATCTTAAGCTTATGTCTTTCTTCGACAGTTTTTGCTGCAGAAGCACTTAAAGTTGGCTTGGTGTTTGATATTGGTGGAAAAGGAGATAAATCATTTAATGATTCGGCATCCCGAGGTCTGGCATGGGCAGCAGCTGATTTTACAATTAAGCGTATCGAATTAGAGCCTGGAGTAATGGCGGATAGAGAAGTAAATCTTAGAACCTTAGCTGGTATAGGTTATGATTTAATAATCGGAGTAGGATTTTTATTTACTGATGCCATAGTTACCGTAGCTGATGAGTTCCCTGATACTAAGTTTGCAATTGTCGATGGATTTATCCCTGACAAGCCCAATGTAGTGTCTCTGTTGTTTCCGGAACCTCATGGTTCTTTCCTGGTGGGCATAATTGCTGGTATGAAAGCACAGGAAGACGGAAAGGATACAATCGGATTTATAGGCGGAATGGATATACCGCTTATTCATGGATTTGAAGCAGGTTATATAGCCGGAGTTGGTTATGTCTACCCTGAATGCAAAATCCTTTCTGCTTATGCCGGTGATACTCCCATGGCTTTTGCTGACCCGGTAAAAGGGAAAGAATTAGCTTTGTCACAATACGATAACGGAGCATGGGTTATATATCATGCGTCTGGTCTAACCGGAGCCGGAGTATTTGAAGCAGCCAAAGAAAGAAAAAGATATGTCATCGGTGTTGATTCCAATCAAAATTTCATGGGATTTATTGAGGAAACTGGTGAAAACTTTGGTTTAACCAGTATGCTAAAACAAGTTGACGTTGCAGTATATCTTGCCATAAAAGCAGCGGTTGAAGGAACCTTTAAAGGCGGTATCGAGGTATATGGTTTAGATAGATACGTTACCATTGAAGGTGTAACATATTCCGGAGTTGGTTATGCTATCGATAAATACAATGAAGATCTTGTATCTGCAGAAATGATAGCTAAGGTTGATGAAGCAAAGACCAAAATTCTAAGCGGAGAAATTGTTGTTCCCACCGAAGTAACTAAATAACATATTTTTGCATTTATATTGGAGGTATTCATTATTGCATGAATACCTCCAATATATTAAAATCAAGTGTAAATTACCGAAGGAGGATTTATCAATTGCCTGAGATTGCTTTAGAGATGAAAAATATCACCAAACGATTCCCTCTTGTAGTTGCCAACGATAAAGTTAGTTTTACAGTCTACAAAGGAGAAATACATGCTCTGGTTGGCGAAAATGGAGCCGGTAAATCAACCTTGATGAGCATCTTGTATGGACTGTATCAAGCTGATTCCGGTAAAATATTTATAAATGGAGAAAAAGTTAGTATCGCCAATCCGAATGTTGCTATCAATTTAAAGATTGGTATGGTTCATCAACATTTTATGTTAGTACCGCCTTTAACCGTTACGGAAAATATTATCCTGGGAATGGAGCCTAAAAAAAATAATATTTTCATAGATATGGAAAATGCAACTAAGAGGGTTGAAGAATTATCTAAAAGTATGGGCTTTAAAATCGACTCCAAAGCAAAAATCGAAAATATTTCTGTGGGGATTCAGCAGAGAGTAGAAATTATTAAAGTCCTTTACCGAGGAGCAGAGATCTTAGTGATGGATGAACCCACTGCAGTATTAACTCCCCAGGAAGTTGAAGATCTATTCGAAATACTTAGATCGCTAAAAAAACAGGGTAAGACTATTATTTTTATCACCCATAAATTGAATGAAGTAAAAGCTCTCTCCGACCGGGTAACTGTAATGAGAAGAGGAAAGGTAGTAGGGGTAAAAGATACCAAAGATACCAATCAAGAGGAAATCGCCAGTTTGATGGTAGGCAGAAAGGTTATTTTTGATATCGAAAAAAAACCTCATAGCCCTGGGAAGACAGCTTTAAAAGTAGAAAAATTAAAAGCGCTTAGCAACAAAGGATTACCGGCTGTAAAGAACATCTCTTTTGAAATAAAGGAAGGAGAGATATTGGGATTTGCCGGCGTAGAAGGAAATGGACAGACTGAGTTAGTAGAAGTTATTACCGGCCTTCGTCCGGCTTCAAGCGGTAAAATATTTTTATATGACCATGATATTACTAATTATTCTCCCCGAAGTATTAGAGAAGATAAAATTGCTCACATCCCTGAAGATAGGAAACAACGCGGAATTATTTCAAATTATACGGTTGCCGAAAATTTAATTTTAGGAAGCCATTATCGTTCACCTTTCAATAAAGGTTTAGCCTTAAATTTTACCGCAATTAATAACCACGCCAATAATTTAATAAAAGATTTTGATATACGGCCTTCTGATAAAGATAATTTTTTAAAATCTTTATCCGGAGGCAACCAACAGAAGGTTATTGTCGCCCGCGAATTATACGGAGAGCCAAAGCTTTTAATCGCCGCTCAACCAACTCGGGGTTTAGATGTAGGCTCTATTGAATTTGTACACCAACAAATATTAAATGAAAGAGATAAAGGAAAAGCAATCTTACTAATTTCGGCTGATTTAGAAGAGATTTTATCTTTGTCTGACCGCATTGCCGTAATATATGAAGGTGAAATAGTGGATGTTTTAGATCCGAAAAAAACAGACGAAAACGAGATAGGTTTATTAATGACTGGCTCTACTGCAAATAAAAAATTATCAAAGGCCAAGTAGTTTATGGAGGAAGATAAATTTGAAAATTAATAAAAAATTTGACTATTTTGTCATTTTAGAAAAAATTACTCCTTTAATTGCGGTAATATTTGCTCTCTTGGTAGGCGCAATTGTTATTATGTTAATTGGCGAAGATCCGGTTTTTGTTTATAAAACATTATTTAGCAACGCTATTGGTAATAGAGATGGCTGGGGTAATGTATTATTCAGAGCAACTCCCTTAATATTTACCGGGCTAACAGTCGCTTTCGCTTTCCGCTGTGGTTTATTTAATATAGGCGGAGAAGGACAAATGTATATAGGAACTTTTCTTGCTACCTGGGTTGGATTTACCTTTACTAATTTGCCTGCTTTTATACTTATTCCACTATGCATATTAACTGCAGCTGCTGGTGGAGCTTTATGGGCAGCTGTCCCCGGAATATTAAAAGCTAAAACGGGGGTACATGAAGTTATTGTTACTATTATGATGAACTGGATAGCTGCCTCTTTAACTTTCTTTCTTGTTTTAAAATTTAAAGCACCACCGACGGAAGCAATGATAGAAGCAGGTGTGAAACAGATGATTCCACATACCAGTGAAATTGCCCAAGCTGCCCGACTTCCCCGACTTTATTCTATTTTTAAGTTTTTAAATATAGATTTCCCCGCCTATAATCAGGTTAATGTTTCCTTTTTTATCGCCATAGGTGTAGCCATATTAGCTTACTATATTTTATGGAAAACAAATTTAGGCTACGAAATAAGAGCAGTCGGCTATAGCCCTTTGGCTGCTGAATATGGCGGCATAAGTGTGGCAAAAAATATTATATTAGCTATGGTTATAAGTGGCGCTTTTGCCGGTTTAGTAGGAACTAATGAGATAATGGGTTTTAAGTATCGCTGGAGACAAGAACTTTTCACCGGATTAGGATTTAACGGAATTGCTGTGGCACTTTTAGGTAAGAATCACCCCCTGGGAGTAGTCTTAGCTGCTATTTTATTCGGTATTTTAAATTACGGAGGAGCTATAGTCAATATATATACCGCCGGAAGAATACCTCGGGAGCTTATTATGGTATTACAAGCTGTTATAGTAATATTTGTAGTAATCAGTGATGAAGTAGTAAAGAGATTAATTCGCCAAAGGAGGAAAATACTATAATGTTTGGTGATATTTTTAACGCCCAGTTTGTTGCCTCATCTATCAGAGTAGCTATACCTTTAGCTTTAGCTGGTTTGGGAGGAGTATTTTCAGAAAGGTCAGGAGTAATTAATATTGGCTTAGAGGGTATGATATTATCTGGCGCCTTTGCAGCAGTCGCAGTTACTAATTTTACTCAAAATCCCTGGGCAGGAGTCTTAGGAGCAATCCTGGTAGGTATTTTATTAGGATTAATACATGCTATTACCTGTATTACCTTTAAAGCCAATCAAATAGTAAGCGGTGTAGCTATTAATTTATTCTCCAGTGGAATCACTGTATTTTTTAGCTGGCTTTTATTTGGTGAAACCCAAATTATGGTTAAAAGCAATTTGCCAATTTGGGGATTGCCTCTACCAGATATAGGAGAAGGCTCAACCTTTGTAAGAAATATTATTGTAATGTTTGCTCATCATTCTCCCTTAGTTTATTTAACTATTGTAATTTTTATATTAGCACACTTAATTATATATAAAACTCCTTTTGGGTTAAGATTAAGATCGGTAGGAGAATACCCTCAGGCTGCTGATACTATGGGAGTAAATATTATTAAAATGAGATATATAGCAGTAATGACCTCTGGTGCTCTTGCCGGATTAGCCGGTTCTTTTTTATCTTTAGAGCAAGCTCATTTTTTTGTCAAAGAAATGAGTGGAGGTAGGGGTTTTATCGCTTTAGCAGCGATGATTTTTGGTAAATGGACTCCACTTGGGACTGCTGGAGCTGCTCTTCTTTTTGGATTTGGTGAAGCTTTGGCTATGAGGTTGCAAGGTGTTCTTGCTATTCCGGTCCAATTTATCCACATGGTTCCTTACTTATTGGCAATTTTTGTATTAGTAAGCGCCATCGGAAGAGCTACTCCTATGGCAGCAGTTGGAATTCCTTACGAAAAAGAAATAGGGTAGAAAGTAAAATAAAATTAAGAATAACTCGACCATTAAATATTTTAGGTATATAATATAAAAAATAATACAATTTCCAAAAAAGGAGAATAATTTAATCAAATGAAAGATATTGGAAATTTCTTAAGAGAGAGAAGGGAAGCAAGGGGGATTTCTTTAATTGAGGTAGAGAAAGATTTAAAGATACGTAAAAAATATTTGCAAGCCCTTGAAGAAGGTAATATAGATGCAATTCCCGGCAAAACTTATCTTATTGGATATTTGAGAAATTATAGTAAATATCTGGGTATAGACGATGAAAATATTAATCTGATAATTCAAACCTATAATGATTTAAGAAAACAAAAGGCTAGTTTAGAAAAAACTAAAGAAAATAATGTCTACCTTAAAACGAAGGATAGATCTATATTTGAGAAAAAAAAGTTTTTCTTTCCTATTAAGTATGTTTATTTAACCAGCTTTGTTCTTATAATCTTTATTGGATTATTATTATTAAGCCGTTCTCTTAAAGAAGCCCAGGATTTTCCGGTTCCTTCGCCTGAAATCGGAAACGAAACTGACATAAATATCGGGGAAGAAGCGAGCGATATAAGCACTTTAACTGAAGAATTTATTGAATCAGAAGCAGAAGCTATTATTGCAGAATATTCAACAGAAGATAGTGTTTTAGCTGAAAAATTACCTGCCCTAAAATTGATAGCCAATGACAAAGCTTGGGTAAAAATTCTTTCCGAAGATAAAGTTATATTTGAGGGAATATTATTCGAAGATGAAGAATATTTTTGGGAAACTGACCAAGTTTTAGAAATTATCACTGAATACCCGACTAAAATTGAAGTATATTATGATGATGAATCAATTGAGATTAGTAAAGGAACCATTGATAATTACCTTCTAAAATATAATTTTAATCCTACACAAAATATTTAATGTTTTTAAGTATACCCTGCTAAGTGAGTAACTGCTATGCAGGGTATAGAAATTTAACATAAAAACAGAACAGTTAGGAATATATTAAAACTGTGGGAAAGATATTTCTACTAAAACCAGCCAAATTCATAATAAGTATGTTTACCTCTGATAAATGTCTATTTAGTCTATATAAAGAGGAGTTAATAAAAAGGTTTGGAGAAGTTGATTTCGAGAGCAACGTTCAGCCTTTTAATTTTACAGATTATTACGAAAAGGAATTTGGTAAAAATTTAGTACAAAAATTATTTTCCTTTTCCGCTCTGATTAGACAAGATGAACTTGCAGAAATTAAAATAATTACCAATGATTTAGAAAATAATAATATAGACAAAAATATCAAAAAAAACATAACCCATCATAAACGAAAAATAAATCTTGATCCGGGGTATATTACCCTGGATAAATATATTCTTGCAAGTACTAAAAATGGACCATCCAGAATTTACCTGAATCAAGGGATATATGCTGAAATTACTCTTAGATTTATAAATAAATCATTTGTTCCCTGTGAGTATACCTATCCTAATTATAAGACTAACGAGTATATAAATTTTTTAAATTCAGTTAGACTAAAATACAAATTACAACTAAGAGAGAACTCAAATAAAATATAAATAGAATAATAGGGAGTTAATTATAATAATTTGGAAAAAATAAGGACCTTTATTGCCGTTAATTTAAATCCGGAGATAAAAGAATATTTAACTTCTCTTCAAAATAACCTGAATATTCCTGAAACTAGAATAAAATGGGTTGAAAAAAACAACTTACACCTCACAATGAAATTTTTGGGGTACATATCGTTAGAACAAACGGAATTAACAAAATTAGAGTTAAAAGAAATAGCCAGTCGATATAGTCCATTCATTATAAGATTATCTTCTAATATTGGAGTATTTCCAACTTACAAGATGCCCCGAATAATCTGGGTAGGAATTAAAGAAGGTATAAGCGAATTAAAAGAGTTATATAATTCTATAGAAAATAAATTGTCCAATAAAGGCTTCCCCAGGGAAGATAAAGATTTTTCCGGCCATATAACCATGGGAAGGGTGAAATATATTAGAGATAAGACTAATTTTATTCAAATATTAAAAAGAATTGAGATAAATAACTTTACCCAAGAGGTTAACAGTATTGACCTCATGGAAAGCAAATTAACCCCAAATGGACCCATATATAATATAGCAGCTAAATTCCCCCTGTTAAAACAGTAAAAATCATAAATATTGTTAAAATATTTATTAAAATAAATAAGAAATATAAAGGAGTAAACTAAAAAATGACTGACAAAATGCAACAAAATAACCCGGAAAGAGAAAAAGCATTAAATGTAGCCATGCAGAACATTGAACAAAAATTCGGAAAAGGTTCCATAATGAAATTAGGAGACCGCCCTAAGATTTCTGGAAGTAACAGTATTTCAACAGGTTCATTGAGCTTAGATATCGCTCTTGGAATAGGTGGAGTCCCACGAGGGAGAGTAATAGAGATTTTTGGACCTGAAGCCTCCGGGAAGACTACACTCGCTTTACATATTATAGCTGAAGCTCAAAAAAATGATGGCATCGCTGCTTTTATTGATGCTGAACATGCTTTGGACCCAAACTATGCTAAAAACATTGGGATTAATATAGATGAATTAATCATATCTCAACCCGATACCGGTGAACAAGCTTTAGAAATTGCTGAATCTTTAGTTAGAAGTAATGCGGTTGATGTTATTGTGATAGATTCAGTTGCTGCTTTGGTACCTAAAGCAGAAATAGAAGGTAATATGGGAGATTCCTATATGGGATTACAAGCAAGATTAATGTCTCAGGCTTTAAGAAAACTCACAGCTATCATTAGTAAGTCAAGAACTACAACTGTATTTGTAAATCAAATTAGAGAAAAGATTGGTATCTTTTTTGGTAATCCTGAAACTACTCCTGGTGGCAGAGCGCTCAAGTTTTATTCTACCGTTAGAATGGATATTAGAAGAAAGGCAACCATTAAAAAAGATGAAGATAATATCGGAATAACAGCTAAGGTGAAGGTGGTAAAAAATAAATTAGCCCCTCCCTTCAAAGAAACAATGTTTGATATAATTTTTGGTAAAGGAATATCCAAAGAAGGGGATATTATCGATCTCGGTATTAAATATAATATATTACAAAAATCAGGAGTTTGGATATCTTATAATAATATAAGATTTGGGCAGGGACGTGAAAACTGTAAAACATATCTGCAAGAACATCCTGAAATTGCAAAAGAGATAGAAAACAAAATATTGACAACCGCCGGGCTTGATAAAAGAATAAGTAAAGAGGTTCCAAAAAAATAAATAAAATTACTTCTATAAATTATGATAAAAAAGATGTTAGCCAA
>JAUVOA010000273.1 GCA_030599445.1 Atribacterota bacterium
ATTTTAGAAATAGACCATCCCACCGTTATCCGTCTTCCTGTTTCTTTTGCCCGAGCTGTTTATGAGGGTGAGGCCATTATAGAAGGGATAGAAGCTGTTTTGATTTCTTCCTGGGAAGAGGCCGAAAAGATTACTAAATTAAACAAAGTACCGGTTTTGGTAGACCCGAAAGGAAGTTGTATTAAAAAACTTTCTCCCACAGTCTTGGTAGATGCTATTTTAGCCAAACGTAATTTGGGCACTACTATAGGCCAGTCACTGCTGGTCATCGGTCTGGGCCCAGGTTTTACAGCAGGGGAAGATGTTGATGTAGTAATAGAGACCAAACGAGGGCATAATTTAGGTCGGGTCATTTATCACGGTCAGGCCACACCGGATACCGGTGTACCTGGAGAAGTAGGAGGAGAATCAAAAAGAAGATTGTTACGAGCTCCGGCTGAAGGTAAAATTATTCCCTTGCATAAAATAGGAGATTTACTTCGGGCTGGTGAGGTAATTGCAGAAATAGGAGGAGTTCCTTTAAAGGCAGAAATATCCGGTGTCCTGCGGGGATTAATTTATCCGCGAAACTGGGTTACCGAGGGGATGAAGGTTGGGGATATTGATCCCCGAGGAATAAAAGATTATTGTTTTACTGTCTCAGATAAAGCTCGCTCATTGGGAGGAGCAGTTTTAGAGGCGATATGTATTTATTTAAATAAAAAATAATAAAGGAAAATTTTTTTTACATTCCGTTATATTTATTTTAGAATAACGATTAGATTATAAATGGAATTTTATATAAGGAGGGGGAGGAGATGTCAGAGATCTTAAAAGAAGCATTGGGAAGAATTAACAAAGGTGTAACAATTGCACTGGTTACCATAGTTGAGACTAAAGGTTCAACCCCAAGAGAGGTGGGAGCGAAGATGGTAGTGGGTAAGGATGGTTTGATAGCCGGCACTATTGGAGGCGGAATAACTGAAGCCAAAGTAATTGAGGAGGCAAAACAGGCTATGATGGAAGGAAAAGGGCGATTCTTAGTTTATCATTTAACTAAAGAAGCGGCTGCTCTGGATGAAGGGTCCATCTGTGGTGGAGATATGAGAGTTTTTATAGATGTTCTTCAACCGAAAGAAGAGGTGTTAATTTTTGGGGCAGGCCATTGTGCAGCTTGTGTTTCTAAATTAGCCAAGACGGTGAGGTTTAAGGTGACCATAATCGATGATCGAAAAGAATTTGCAAATCAAGATAGATTTCCGGAAGCAGATGAAATAATAACTGAAGAAATAGAAAAATCCCTGACTCATCTTAAGATAACTCCTTCTACCTACATAATTATATTAACCAGAGGACATTTGAAGGACGAAGAAGTTTTGGGTTCAGTTATCAGGTCAAGTGCTGCCTATGTAGGGATGATTGGAAGTCGGAAAAAGAATGCAACTGTCTTTCAACATTTAGAAGAACAGGGGATATCTCAAGATGAACTTGCTAAAGTCCATGCCCCTATTGGGATAAATATAAAGGCTCAGACTCCGGAAGAGATTGCGGTAAGCATTATAGCTGAGATTATCCAGGTCAGAAGAAAAAAGGAAATATAGTAACAAGTAATATGTAATATGTAATGAGTAATATGTGGGGGCAGGCATTGTATCTGCCCGTAATCATAGGAAAAGAAAATAGGTTGTGATAATTTTAAGGTTAAACTACAGGAAGTGATGATATTGAAATTAAGATATAAGCTTTGGATAGAAAAGGATGGGGAAAAAGTTTTTGGTGATGGACCCCTGGATATTCTTCATCGAGTTGAAAGAACCGGTTCGTTAAGACAGGCGGCGGAGGAAATAAATATGTCTTATTCCCAAGCCTGGAATCTAATAAAAGATTTAGAAAAAAGATTAGGATTTAATCTTTTAAAAAGAAAAGTCGGAGGAGAAAGAGGAGGAGGGTCGCAGCTTACTGAGCAAGCTAGAGAAATGATGATGAAGTTTGAGATATTCCACGAGGAAGCTGATCAAAGTTTAAATTCACTTTACAAGAAAATATTTAAATAGAAAAAACTAATCTTTTTATTTACTTTGCGTTATATAAATAAAAGTATAATAGTAATGAATTTTCTCCCCCTTCGAGGGAGAGAATTAAAGTGGGGGTGTTACTCAAAATATTATGAAAAAGATACCAGTTGAAAAAGCGGTAGGGATGATATTGTGTCACGATATTACCCGGATTATTCCCGGGGAATTTAAAGGAAGGGCCTTTAAGAAAGGCCATATTATTCAAAAAGAAGATGTAGAAAAATTATTGGAGTTAGGAAAAGAACAGATATATATATGGGAAACGAAAGACGGAGAGGTTCACGAGGATGAGGCAGCCCTTCGTATAGCGCGGGCAGCCTCGGGGGAAAACATAGATTATGATGAACCAAAAGAAGGAAAGTCTACTTTAAAATCAAAAGAGAAAGGATTATTAAAGATTAATTCTGAACTTTTATATCAGATAAACTCTATTAAAGATATTTCCATAGCCTCTCTTCCTCAAAATTTTATCGTAGAAAGAGGTCAAAGGTTGGCAGGAGTAAGGATTATTCCCTTGACTACCAAAGAGGAAAATTTAATCAAGGTAGAAGATTTATGTCAGAAAAAAGGGAAGGTCTTTAAAATAAAAAGATATAAAAAATTAAAGGTTGCCCTTATAACTACCGGTAATGAAATATATAAAAAGAGGATTCAGGATAAATTTGGGCAGGTAATGAGAAGAAAATTAGAATATTTTACAGCCCAATATCTCGGTCAAACTTTTTGTCCGGATAATATGGAGGAAATAAAAAAAGTAATTGTAAAATATAAGCAGCAAGGAACTGATTTAATTATCTTAACCGGAGGGATGTCCGTAGATCCAGATGACCTTACTCCCGTGGCGATAAGAGAGAGTGGGGCAAAAGTAGTAACTTATGGTGCCCCGGTACAACCGGGAAATATGTTTATGATGGCTTATCTGGGGAACGCTGTTTTGTTAG
>JAUVOA010000051.1 GCA_030599445.1 Atribacterota bacterium
ATAGGAGAAGCAGCAATTCGCGCAGGATGCCATTTTTATTTTGGTTATCCGATTACCCCTCAAAGTGAGTTAGCTGCCTATATGTCTAAAAAATTGCCCAAGATTAAGAATGCAGCTTTTATACAAGCTGAAAGTGAAATAGCAGCAATAAGTATGGTATACGGAGCCGCTGCCACAGGAGTAAGAACTATGACTTCATCCTCAAGCCCGGGAATAAGTTTGAAGCAAGAGGGAATTTCTTATATCGCCTGTGCTGAGTTACCGTGTGTAATAGTAAACATGCAAAGAGGGGGACCAGGATTAGGGAGTATACAACCTGGACAAGCTGATTATTTTCAAGCTACCAAAGGAGGAGGACACGGTGATTATCATTTAATTGTACTTGCTCCTTCTTCTGTGCAAGAGTTGGTAGATTTAACCATGGATGCTTTTGATTTAGCAGATAAATATACAAATCCGGCAATGATATTAGGAGATGGACTTATAGGACAAATGATGGAATCTGTAGAATTTAAGGAAAGAAAAAAGATTGATTTACCAGATAAAGAAGAATGGGTATTAACCGGGTGCAAAGGAAGAGAAAAAAATTATATTGTTCCCTTTAATCTGGATCCTTATGAAATGGAAAAATTGAATTTTAAAATTCAAGATAAATATAATGAACTAAAAGAAAAAGAAGTTAGATATGAAACGATTAATTTAGATAATGCTGATTTAATAGTAGTTGCTTATGGAACAGTAGCTCGGATTGTAAAAACTGTAATTGATAATGCCAAAAAAGAGGGAATTAATATTGGATTAATTAGGCCGATTACTTTATTTCCCTTCCCTGAGAGTATAATTGCTGAGGCTTCCGAAAAGGTAAATAAGTTTTTAGTAGTTGAAATGAGCTTAGGTCAGATGGTAGAAGATGTCAAATTAGCAGTGAATGGTAAAGTAGAAATTAATTTTTATGGTAGAGTAGGTGGGGTTGTACCTACACAATCGGAAATTTTAACTGAGATAAAGAAGTATTTAAAATAGAATAACTACATTTTTAAGTAGTATTACGGAGGTGTATTATAATATTATGAAGAAAGTCTTTGGAAGTCCCAAATCTTTGGCCAAAGTTCCTTTTACTTATTGCCCAGGATGCCATCATGGCATTGCCCACCGCTTAGTAGCTGAGGTTGTAGATGAATTTGGAATAAGAGAAAAAACTATAGGAGTATGCCCGGTAGGTTGTTCAGTATTTGCCTATGTTTTTTTTGATTGTGATATGATTTGTGCAGCACACGGGAGAGCCCCTGCTGTAGCTACCGGAATAAAAAGATCAAAACCAGACTCCATTGTATTTACTTATCAAGGAGATGGGGATCTCGCCTCTATTGGTACGGCAGAGATAGTACATACTGCTAATCGAGGTGAGAATATTACAGTTATATTTATAAATAATGCTATTTATGGGATGACTGGAGGACAGATGGCTCCCACTACCTTAGTCGGCCAAGTAACCCAAACATCCCCTTATGGTAGAGATTCAAAAACTATGGGGTACCCCATGAAAGTAGCAGAGATGTTAGCTGCTCTAAAAGGAGTTACTTATATTTCTCGAGTAGCTTTAAACAAACCGGCAAATATAATAAAGGCTAAAAAATCAATCAAAAAAGCATTTCAATTACAATTAGATGGAAAGGGTTTTTCTCTGGTTGAAATTCTATCTACCTGTCCCACTAACTGGGGTCTAAGTCCGATTGAAGCAAATAAGTGGTTGGAAGAAAATATGATCCCTTATTACCCATTAGGAGAATTTAAAACTCCTGAGGAGGTGTCTTAAATGTTAGAGAGAATTATAATTTCAGGATTTGGTGGCCAAGGAGTAATGTTAATAGGTAGATTGTTAGCTTATGCTGGAATGATAGAAGGTAAAAAAGTTGCCTGGATGCCTTCTTATGGACCAGAAATGAGAGGAGGAACGGCAAATTGCACAGTGCTTATTTCAACTAAGGAGATAGGATCTCCAATTGTATCTCATCCGAAGATATTAATCGCCATGAACCAACCTTCATTAGATAAATTTGAATCAAATGTAAGTGAAAATGGATTAATCATCTTGAATAATTCATTAATAAAACGTGAAGTAAAAAGGAATGACGTTAATGTAGTAAAGATTCCTGCAGATGATATTGCTGATAAGTTAGGTAATTCAAGAGCAGCCAATATGGTAATTTTAGGTGCTTATGTTAAACAATCAGGAATTGTAAAGATAGATACCATATTTAAGGCTTTAGAGAAGGCTTTAGCCGGACGTAATAAAAAATTACTAAGTTTGAACAAGGAAGCTTTGAAACAAGGAGCAGAATTAGTAAAGGAGTGATAAAATTTTCCTAAATCTTAATATAGGTAGAACTAAATTAATTTTTTAAATTTAGTGTAGGGGGCGGATGAATCCGCTCCCTACTTCTTTTTAAACTACTAAACGAAACTTGTAAATTACTACTGTATTTTCTTTGCTATATATTATATAATATTTGTACTATATAATAATTGTCCAATTGCTCTACGCTATATACAGTAACTATTTGCTTAACCGTTGTTCTGGTTGGGCTAATTAGTTAGGAATATCGTTATATATTTAACAAATATTGATACTAATTCCTTAACTAACAAACCAGGTAAGTAAATAATCAACTAACTAATATATGATATACGATATACGACATGCTAATAAAGAAAGGGGATAAATTAATGGTTAATGAAAAAAGGTTGATAGAATCTTTTATGGAATTAGTTAAGATAGACAGCATTTCCAGGGAGGAAAGAAATTTAGCTGACTTTTTAATAGAAAAGTTAGAAGATTTAGGATTAGAAGTTATAGTTGATCAAGCTGGTGAGAAGGTAAAATCTAATAGCGGTAATATAATAGCTCGTTTAAGGGGAAATATCAAAAAAGCTACTCTTATTATGTTTTCCGCTCATATGGATACAGTTGTCCCGGGGAAAAACATTAAACCTATTTGTGATGGAGAAAAGATAGTAAGTAGTGGAAAAACAATTTTAGGAGCAGATGACAAGGCAGCAATTGCCGCTTTATTAGAAGTACTGCACATTATTAAGGAAAATAATATCTCCTGTGGTGACATAGAAATATTATTTACTATCTGTGAAGAAATAGGCTTAAAAGGGGCAAAAAATTTAGATATTTCCGAGTTAAAATCTCAAATAGGATTTGTTTTAGATGCTGGAGGCCGGGCAGGAAAGATTATCACTACGGCACCATCTCAGAATTCTCTGGAAATTATTATTCATGGAAAATCTGCACACGCTGGTGCAAATCCTGAAGAAGGTATTAATGCTATTCAGGTAGCCGGATTTGCCCTTTCCCGGATGAAGCTAGGTAGAATAGATGAAGAGACTACGGCTAATATTGGAGTTATTTCCGGTGGTAATGCTACTAATATTGTTCCTGATAAGGTCACATTAAAAGGAGAGGTCAGGAGCAGAGATGGTGGAAAGTTAGAGAAATGTACAGAACAAATAAAAAAAATAACCGAAGATACTGCTCAGGAATTTAAAGCAAAAGCGGAGGTAAAGGTTAACGAGGAGTATCATTGCTACAATTTGTCTCCCGATGATCAAGTAGTCAAGATAGCAATAAAGGCGGTAAAAGATATAGGATTACAACCAGAATTATGTCCCAGTGGAGGGGGGAGCGATGCCAATGTATTTAACAAGAAAGGTTTCCCTTCAGTTGTTTTATCTGTAGGGATGGAGAAGGTTCATACAGTTGATGAATATATTCTTGTTAAAAATTTAAAAAATACAGCAGAATATGTTTTATCTATTATAAAAACTGTAATCTCAGGAGAAAACTTAGATGAGTGAAGAAGACTCTTTTCAAGAAAAAACTTTATCTTCCACTTATATCTATCAGGGAAAAATTATTAACCTTCGTCAGGATAAAGTAAAACTTCCTGACGGTCGGGAGACTATTAGAGAAATAGTTGAACATCCTGGGGCAGTAGTTATTTTAGCTTTGACTGATGATAATAAGATAGTAATGATCAGACAGTTCAGAAAACCGGTAGATGAGGTTTTATGGGAACTGCCAGCGGGGAAAGTTGAACCAGGAGAAGATCTGAAAAACTGTGCCTTGAGAGAATTGGAAGAGGAGACCGGTTATTATCCCCGGAAGATTAAAAAACTGATAACTTTTTTATCTACACCCGGCTTTTGTAATGAAAGGCTTACCCTCTTTTTAGCAGAAGATTTAGAAAAGAGAAATAAAAATGAAGATGCTGGCGAATTTATTGAAGTTAAACTAATTAAACCAAATGAAGCACTTAAACTAGTGAAAGAAAATATTATTAAAGATGCTAAGACGATTATTGGAATATTATACTTAGTATCGAGTAAAAACAGTATCGAGTATTGAGTAATAGTATCGAGTCAAGAAAGAAAAAGAAAAGAAAGATTCAAGATAGTATTATATAGTATATAGTGAAGAAAGAAGAAGACAGAAGCCAGTATCCGGAAGCCAGAAGTAGGGGCGTATTGCATACGCCCTTGCAACTGAAACGGATAACCTTAATCTGATTTCTTTATCTAAAAACCAACAATAAAAACTAAAAATCAGTAATTATCAACTGAATTGACTGGTAGACTGGAAGATCGGTAGACTGGAAGATTTTAAAGGAATTGCAAATGAAGAAGTATTTCATGGATTTCCATGTACATATTGGCAGAAGCAATAGAGGAGCTCCGATAAAAATAACTGCTTCCAGGAATTTGACTTTTGCCAACATTGCCCGGGAATGTAAATATAGAAAAGGAATTGACATTGTAGGCATTGTTGATTGCGCTTCACCCGAAATTATCGACGATATTTCCCAATTAATCAATAGCGGAGAAATGAAACCTTTAAAAGAGGGTGGCTTAATTTATCAGGGTAAAGTTACCATTATTTTAGGCTCAGAAATTGAAACTAAAGAAAAAAGTGGAGGGCATTCCCATCAGATAGCCTATTTTCCCTATTTTGAAGATATAAAAGAATTTAGCAAGGCACTATCTCTATTAGTTACCAATGTGAGTTTAAGCAGTCAAAATTGTAAAATTAGTGCCCAGGAAGCCTTTCAAATTATAAATCAGATTGGAGGAATTTTAATCCCCGCCCATGCTTTTACTCCCCATAAAAGTGTTTATGGGAATTGTGTCAGAAGATTACCGGAGATGTTTAGTAGGACTACTTTAAAAAAGATTCCTGCTATAGAATTAGGATTAAGTGCAGATACAGAAATTGCCGACAAATTGAAAGAATTGGCTAAATATACTTTTTTAACTAATTCAGATGCACATTCTCTACCTAAAATTGGTAGGGAATATAATATAGTAGAACTAGAGAAGGCAAATTTTAAAGAGATATTTTTAGCCTTACAGAGAAAAGAAGGAAGAAGGATAACTGCTAATTACGGCCTTGATCCTAAACTGGGTAAATACCATCGAACTTTTTGCGAGATCTGTAACTATACAACCACCAATAATCCTCCAATTTACAAGTGTGAAAAATGCGAGAGTGATAAAATAGTAAAAGGCGTTTTTGATCGGATTGTGGAAATCGGAGATTACCAACAATCTATTTCTCCTTCTCATCGGCCACCTTATTATCATCAGGTTCCTTTAGAGTTTGTACCCAGCGTGGGTAAAAAGACCCTGAATAAATTGTTTGGTTACTTTGGCACTGAAATGAATATACTACACAAAGCTTCTTATCAGGAAATTAGCCAGGTAGTAGGATTTGAAATTGCTCAGAATATAATTTTAGCCAGAAAGGGACTTTTAAAGTTAAGTCCGGGTGGTGGAGGAAGGTATGGAAAGGTAAAAAAGAAAGAAAAAATCTCCGGAGATAAAAATTTACAGCTAAATTTTTAGTTTAATTTATTTTCTGATTTTCCCCCAAAAAAAATAAAGCAAGTTATCTTAAACTAGTTGATGTATATTAAAAATAATCAACTAGTATTTTTTTTAAAATATTTTTATAAAAAAAGAGGGAAATTAAAACTTTTGTAGAATATATTAATACGAAGGTAAATTTAAGGATTTTAAAAAAGGAAAATATTTCATTAATTATGCAAATTGATAATAATATGTAGGTGATTTATATTTGAGATTTTCATCTGATTTACTGGAAGAAATAAGGAATCGTTGCGATATTGTAGATATTATTTCAGGGTATGTACATTTAAAGCCAGCGGGAAAGGGATTTAAAGGATTATGCCCCTTTCATGAGGAAAAGACCCCTTCTTTTATGGTGAGTCCTGAAAAGCAGTTATTTCATTGTTTTGGGTGTGGAGAAGGGGGAAATATTTTTAATTTTCTTATGAAATATGAGAAACTTAGCTTTTTTGAAGCAGTAAAGATGTTAGCACAAAAATCAGGCGTAACTCTCCCCGTAGACGAAGAAAAAGAAAATATTCTTCACAAAAAAAAAGAAAGATTATATAAATTAAATAATCTGGTCGCAAATTATTACCGAGAATGTCTATTTAGGATCAATCAAGGAAAAAAAGTAATAAATTATTTTAAAAAAAGAGGAATTAACGATACTGGTGTCGAAAAGTATAAATTAGGTTATGCTCCCCCCGGCTGGGATGTATTGTGCAACTTTTTAAAGAAAAAAGGGTATTCTTACGAAGAGCTAATTAAAGCCGGGCTAACAAAGAAGAGCAAAATAGAAGGAAAATATATAGACTATTTTAGAGATAGGATAATTTTCCCTATCTTTAATTTATCGGGGAGGGTAATAGGTTTTGGAGGCAGGGTTTTAGATGATTCTTTGCCCAAATATATAAATTCTCCGGAAACGTTGGTTTATAATAAAGGAAGTAATTTATATAGTTTAAACTTTGCTAAGGAAGATATTCGAAAAAAGAACTACATAATTATCGTAGAAGGGTATACCGATGTTTTGATAACTCAACAATATGGATTTAACAATACAGCAGCATCCCTGGGAACAGCCTTAACCACCAAACAGATAGACTTGATAAAACGGTTTACCGATACGGTTTTAATTGCTTATGATGCAGATTCTGCCGGTAATATGGCCACCCTTAGAAGTTTGGATTTACTGGTAAAAGCGGGTCTTGAGATTAAAGTTATAGACTTACCTCAGGGTTATGACCCAGCTGATTTTTTAATTAAAAAAGGAAGAGAAACCTTTCAGAATTTAATTGATAAGTCGCTCTCTTTAATAGATTATAAGTTAAAACTTTTATATTCCAAATACAGTATTAAAACTATAGAAGGGAAAGTAAAAGTTGTTAAAGAAATTTTAACTACCTTGAACGTGATAGGTAATGAGGTTGAGTTGAGAGCCCAGATAAAAAAAATATCTGAAGAATTAAAATTATCCGAAGAAGCGATCTTGATCGAGCTAAAAAGATACAAAAGAGGATCAAAAGATTCCTCCCACAACTTTATTAAATTAAATTCTGAGTCTGGGAATATTAAAGCGGAAAAAATTCTCATTGGATGTATGCTGGAAAACGAACAAATCGCCCGGAACATTTTGACAAAGTTGAAGGCAGAAGATTTTTCAGTTCTGTTACATCGTCAAATTGTAACGGCTATTGAAAAAAATTTAAAAGATGATAAATTAGTATATTCTCAAAAAGTCATTGATTATTTAAATGATAATAAGGCAGCAAAATTAATTTCTAAGATTTTAATGGAAGAAACTATAACCTTTGACGAAAAAATTATCTCTGGATATGTAGACACTATAAATAATTTTAAGTTGACTCAAGAGAGAAAAAATCTCGAAAAAAGAACAAAAATGCTCGATGAAAAAATAAAAAAATCTGAAAAGATAGAAGAGGATGATTTAAAAGAATTAAGGGAAATTGTTCGACAACTAAAAGGGCAAAATATTAATTAATATTTTAATTTTATAATTTATGTAAACAGGTAATTTTATTTTGAGAAGGAAGGCTTGGTAATGAGAAAGAAGAAAATAATGGAAGAACTAATTAAAGCAGGGAAAGAGCAAGGCTATTTAACCTATAAAGAAATGGAAAAATATTTGGCAGATGATATTTTAGAACTGGATAAAGTAGAAGATTTATATGATGCCTTAAGTGAATCTGGAATTGAGTTAGTTGAAAATGAAGAAGAAGGCAATTTATTGCTTAAAGATAAACATGTTGAAGGGGAAGACAAAAAAACCCGCCCCTCTAAAGATAAATTTAATTTAGAAATTGAATTAGCAAAACAATTAGAATTAGATGATCCCGTAAAGATGTACTTAAAGGAAATAGGACAGATAAGATTACTAACTGCTAGGCAAGAGGTAGAATTGGCTAAAAGAATGCAAAAGGGAGATCATAATGCCAAGAAAAGATTGGTAGAGTCAAATTTAAGATTAGTGGTAAGTATTGCCAAAAGATATGTAGGGAGAGGAATGCTATTTTTAGACCTTATCCAGGAAGGTAATATGGGTCTAATCAGGGCAGTAGAGAAGTTTGACTACAAAAAGGGATATAAATTTAGTACCTATGCTACCTGGTGGATAAGACAGGCAATTACCAGAGCTATAGCAGATCAAGCCAGGACCATTCGCGTTCCTGTTCACATGGTGGAAACTATTAACAAATTAATAAGGGTATCACGCCATCTATTGCAGGAATTAGGACGAGAACCGACTGTTAAGGAAATAGCTAAAAGAATGGAAATCACCGAAGATAAGGTAAGAGAGATATTAAAAACCGCTCAGGAGCCTGTTTCTTTAGAAACTCCAATCGGAAAAGAAGAAGACAGTCACTTAGGTGATTTTATA
>JAUVOA010000080.1 GCA_030599445.1 Atribacterota bacterium
AAGCTCTCCCGGATAGTTGATTATTACTTCTTTATCATGAGCTTTTCTCTTTGGCCTTAAAAAATAAAAATTATTTCTTTTGGCCCGGTCGATGATGGTAGGCAAAGATACCTTCTGACTATATTTTTGTTCTAAAAGATCTTTTAGGTAACTGTAGTTGTAATACTTAATTGGTACTTCTTTTGCTTTGATTAATTCTTTTTCGATCTTTAGTTCTTTTACGATATTTTTCTCGATATCCGGATTTATTTTTCGATTAATTCTTCTTCTTTCATATAGGATAGAAAAACCATCTGGATCTTTACGATATTTTGCTAGTAACTCAAAGAATCTTCTTCTTTTGATTCTGAGCATTTGCAAAATATAATCAAGCTTGATTTTTTTATCCAGATAACTTTTTAAAAGTGATTTAACCTGGCTATCAGTAAAGTTTTTGTGTAATTGTTTAGACATAATTCAGAACCTCTTTTCTCTTTAAGATTTAGTTCTAGATTACATCTTTTTTATTTCTTTTGTTAGTGCACTTTTGAATTTTAAATTATCAAAAAACAGTGCACTTTTGATTTTTAAAATGACATTTTAAATATTCTTATGGCAATATTGCAAATATTGTTGTATAATAATATTGCAAAAAATCTTACATTATTAATGAGAGATTTATTTTCTAATAATTTGTTCAGGGAGGCTCTAAATAAATAGCTATGAATAAAAAAATAAAATCCTATAAAAATCTAATTGAATATTTAGAGATAAAGTTTGAAACATTTACTAATACTCAAAAAGATCTGACAAATTATTTAATATCTAATATAAACGATGTGGCTTTCCTTACAGCAGATGAAATTGCAGAAAAAGTAAATTCTACACCATCGTCTGTTATACGCTTTGCGAAACGGATTGGTTATCGTGGGTATCCTGAATTACAGAAAGATTTACAAAATTTAATTATAGATAAGATAAGTGTTGTGGAGGAATTAGAAACTAATAAAAAATTCGATTCTTCCAAAGCAGAAACGGCAATTAAATTATCTTTAAAAAAGGATCTTTCCAATCTTAATAGCTTGATAAAGGAAATAAACGAAAATAGTATAATAAAATTTGTTAATATAATTATTTCTTCTCGAAAAAAATATATAATTGCCAGTCGAAGCGCATTATCATTGGGACATTTTTTCTTTTTTCAATTGAAAAAAATGATTTCTGACGTTTTTTTACTTAGCAATTTTGACGACGGTATCTTTGATATGCTTAGAGAGATAGGTCCCGAAGATGTTATCTTAGCAATTAGTTTTCCGCGTTTTACAAAATTAACCATAAACTTTGCCCAATATGCTAAAAAAGGAGGGGCAAAACTAATATCAGTCACTGATAAAAAAACGTCACCACTGTATAAAATATCAGATGTTTGTTTATTCTGTCCTTATGAAAGTTCTGCTTTTTTTAATTCCAATGTCGCAGCAATGGCTCTATTAAATGCCACATTAAGTGAAATGTTTAATCAAAAGCATAATTCAACAATTAGTAATTTAAAAAAAGAAGCAGCCATTCGCCTAAAACTTGATCTTTTAAGGTCAAAAGGATAAGAAACAGAAAATGAAAGTTATTTTTTAATATTAACTTTTGAGGGGAAGAGAAGCAAAATTAAAAAATTTAAGGAAAAACTAAAACAAGACAAAAGGGAGGTGAGAGAGTATGTAGACCATTAGTCGAGGAAAAAGAAAAGTTTTCTTAACAGGAGGTTAGTCGAAAAGGGAAATTTTTCTTTTATTAGCGGGAGTTCTTAAGAAATAGCGAATCAAATCTTTTTAAAAATTAATAAGGAGGAAAAGTTGATGAAAAAAGTTATTTTGTTTGCGGTCATTTTACTTTTGGTTTTTGGAATCTCTAGTCTAGTTTTATCCGCAGATGAAAATTGGCCCACTAAACCTATTCGTTTGATACTTGGCAGCGGGGCAGGGGGATCGACAGATATGAGTACCCGACTCCTGGCCTCGATACTTGAGAAAGAGCTTGGCCAACCAATTATTTGTGAAAACAAATCGGGAGGGACCGGAACGGTAGCTGCAAGCATTGCAGCAACACAGGAACCCGATGGTTATCACCTATTTACTCTCCAAACAGGACCAGCGTTCTTGGCTGCTCATACGCAAGATATACCTTTTGATCCACTAAAGGATTTTACGTTTATTTCCCGTTATGCTGTGTGGCAATATGGACTTGTAGTCCAGGCAGATTCTCCTTGGAACACTTTTCAGGATTTTTTAAAATTTGCAAAGGAAAACCCGGGGGAAATATCTTATGGTCTTTCAGGAACAGGTAGTCCTCAACATCTGGTAATGGAGCGGTTAGGATTGTTGGAGGAGATCGAATGGAAAGCTATTCCCTTTAAGGGAAGTGCGGAATCTATACCCGCTTTGATGGGTGGTCATGTGAACGCAGAAGCTGGAGTTGCAAAATGGGCACCCCAAGTATTG
The DNA here is from genome assembly GCA_030599445.1 of Atribacterota bacterium. Lineage (GTDB taxonomy): Bacteria > Atribacterota > Phoenicimicrobiia > Phoenicimicrobiales > Phoenicimicrobiaceae > Sediminicultor. The sequence goes on from JAUVOA010000080.1 coordinate 2,475, forward strand.
TCTGGCGATCTCCGCTTATTAGTAGCTTTTGGTGCAGAGAGAATGAAAGAATTTCCCGAAGTCCCGACTTTAAAGGAGTTAGGTTATGATATAGTTGCACCTTCCCTTCTTAGTATCGCTGGACCGGCCGGTATACCTGAAGATATTGTGGAAAGATTGGACCAAGCTATTAAAAAAGCCGTGGAAGACCCTGAATTTATTAAGCTTATAGACAGATTAAGAATGAGGGTTGCTTATTTAGACCATGAGGAATTTGCCGAACATGTAAAGAAAGCTTATAAAGAACAGGGGGAGATAATCAAGAAGGCAGGCTTAGCCAAGGAGGAATAACTCTTTCCAAGGAAAAAAAAGAAGGGAAGCAGTAGGAAATTGCTTCCCTTCTTAAATATTTAGAGTTACAGGGAGAGAAATGGTGAATGATGAGAAAAAAAAAGACATAAAAATAGGAATTATTTTATTAATTTTTTCTGTTATTAATTATAATATTATTATTCCTTACTATGTAAAAGGTCGTACACTTTCAGGCCTTTCCCCTATTTTTTTCCCAAAATTAGCAACAATTTTTTTGGGAATTTTCAGCTTAACCCTAATCTTATCTAGATGGTATTCCATTCGTAATAAGAAAGAAAAAGAGGATAACAAAGGGAAAAAGAAAGAGGTAGGAATTGTTAGTTACAGAAGTTATCGCGTATTAATTACTATAACCATTATGTCTATTTATCTTATACTTTTTAAACAGATTGGCTTTTTATGGGCGACTCCTCCTATGCTTGCTCTTTTGATGTTTTTTTTCGGAATGCCCAGTTTTAAACGTATATTATTTTTTTGTATCACAACTACGGTATTTTTATTTTTCTTATTTGAAAAGGGCTTAAAAATTCCATTGAATTAAAGAGAGGTGCAGGATTTGTTCCAAAATATATTAGAGGGTTTTCATTTAATGTTAACTTTAGGAAATCTTCTTGCAGTTATATTTGGTGTGATCTTTGGCGTATTTATGGGTGCCATACCCGGGTTAACTGCAACTATGGGGATAGCTTTAATAATTCCTATGACTTATTTCTTAGATCCAGTTACAGCGTTTGCTATGCTTCTTGGAGCGTACAAGGGTGGTCTCTTCGGGGGATCGATACCAGCCATACTTATAAATACCCCTGGCACGCCAGCGGCAGCAGCTACAGTTTTTGATGGATATCCTATGGCACAACAGGGTAAAGCGGGTAAGGCAATGGGCATAGCCTTATATTCTTCAGTAATAGCTGATGCTTTTACCACTATATGTTTAATATTTATTGCTGTTCAGCTAGCAAAAATTGCTTTGAAATTTGGCCCTCCTGAATATGCTACTTTAATAATTTTTTCTATGACAATAGTTGCAAGTGTTTCGGGTAAATCTTTAATAAAAGGATTACTGGCTGCTACAGTAGGATTTTTATTTGCTATTGTAGGATTAGATCCAATGCTGTCTACTCCACGATTCGTTTTCGGATCGGTTTATCTTTTCGACGGTATTTCGGTAATGGCAGTAATGATTGGCCTATTTGCGATTTCAGAAGTTCTTATTCAAGCTGAGCAAAAGGAAAAAAAATCAACTACTTATGTCCCAGTTTCCAAAGGTGGTGCTACTTGGGAAGATCTAAAAAGTTGTTTGCCTACTATAGCCCGTGGAAGTTTAATAGGTCTTGCAATTGGTGCTATTCCCGGTATTGGGGGAACGGTATCTAGTTTTCTTAGTTATTCAGAGGCTCGGAGAGTTTCTAAACATCCTGAAAAATTTGGTACAGGAGTGATTCAAGGTGTTGCCGCTGCTGAATCCGGGAATAATGCTGTTTGTGGAGGGACCCTAATTCCGTTAATGGCCTTAGGTATTCCAGGAAATAGTACCACAGCAGTATTATTAGGAGCTTTTATGATTCATGGGCTGAGTCCCGGACCTGCACTATTCAAAGAACATTCTGCAACTGTATATGGAATTTTCGCAGGTTTAATTTTAGCTAACATAGTTTTGATGGTAATCGGAAGTCTAGCGATTAAAGTATTTTCTCCAGTTACAAAACTTCCTAAGTCTGTGGTTTTTCCAATAACGGCAATTTTATGTACCATGGGTGTCTATGGGTTCAATAGTAGTTATTTTGAACTTGGGTTAATGCTCCTTTTTGGAGTAATCGGATACTTGATGAGAAAATATGATTTTCCTTTAGCACCGCTTGTAATAGGTTTTGTTTTAGAACCTATCGGAGAAAGGGCGATAAGACAGAGCTTGATTTTGTCTGGGGGTAGTCCTCTTATTTTTGTAACCCGACCCATTTCTGCTTTTTTCCTTTTTTTGGCTGTTGTTTCTATTTTTATTTTATCTTCGGCAATTAAAAAGGCTAAATCATTAAATTAAAAGGAAAGAAAGGAATCTATTTTAAAGTGAGTAAAAAAATTTTTAATAAAGCAAGAGAGTTAAAAAAAGAATTAATTAAAATACGCCAGAATATTCACCAACACCCTGAACTAGCTTTTCAAGAGATTAGAACAACTACCATTATTAAAGAGGAACTAAAAAAGTTAGGGATTACTTTAATACCTTTGAAATCTGAAACTGGTGTATATGGTCTTTTAAAAGGTGAAAAAAAATCATCGAATGAAACCGTCACAGCTTTAAGAGCTGATATTGATGCCTTACCAATTCAAGAACAAAGTGGTGTGGAATATCAATCTGTAAATGAAGGGATAATGCACGCTTGTGGGCATGATGGGCATATTGCTATATTGTTAGGTGTTGCCAAGGTGTTAAGTTCGATGAAAAGTGATTTTTCCGGAATAGTAAAATTTATTTTCCAACCAGCAGAAGAAGTGTTGGGAGGAGCTAAAATGATGGTTGAAGAAGGGGTTTTGGTAAATCCTTCAGTTAATACTATAGTAGCTCTACATTGCTATCCACTACTAGAGGTTGGAAAAATAGGAATATATGACGGAGTTTATATGGCTTCAGCCGATAAATTTACTATTAAAATTGTAGGTAAAGGCGCCCATGGAGCCTATCCTCATAAATCTGTTGACCCTATCGTAACCGCGGCTCAAGTGGTCATTGCTTTGCAAGAGATTATAAGTCGAGAGATAAACGCTTTAGACAAAGCAGTTATTTCTATCTGTGGTATAAAAGGCGGTAGAGCCTTTAATATTATTCCTGAAATAGTTACCTTGTTTGGTACAGTAAGATGTCATAACCCGGAATTAAGAAATGCTATAAAAGAAAAAATGGAAAGAATTATAAAAGGAGTTACTTCTGCTTATAAATGCAGTTATCACTTCGATTACGAGTTTTGTGTTTCCCAAGTGATAAATGCTCCAGAAATAAACGATTTAATTGCTAAAGCAGCTAAAGAAAGTTTAGGAGAAGTTAAAGTAGAAATTTTAGATTACCCAGCAATGGGCTCAGAAGATTTTTCTGTTTACTTAGAAAAAGTACCAAATGGCACTTTTTTTAGGTTAGGAATTACTGATCCAGGAAAAGACCCCCTAATTCCTCATAGTAGCCATTTTAATTTTAATGATGAAGCTATTCCTTATGGAGTTGCTGTGTTAACTCAATTAATACTAGATTTAAATATTTGAATAAAATTTTTTAAGAACCTACCTTTTTAGATATAGGAGATTGAATATGTTTATTGTTTACGGTGATAAGTGAATTAAGTAGTGAAGAAGACAAAGTTTTTTGCCCTGTGTTGATGAGATATAAGCAGCTTATTTTTAAATAAGGTACAATTAAATTTTCACTAATATATAGTGATTCTTTTTTTGTAGTTATTACTTATTTTCAAAAGCTTTGGAAGTACCCTTGCCCTAAGGGATTTTCGGCATAAGTGGTAATATTAAAAGGATTAATAAATAATATGAAAATAAACTATTAGGAGAATATTTATGATAATTGAAAAGGCAAAGAAGTTAAGGAAATTAATTTCAGAAAAAGACATTATAATTGGTGTAGGGGCAAGAGATGCTCTAGATGCAAAATTAATTGAAAAGGCTGGCTTTGATTTTATTTGGTCAAGCAGCCTCGGAGTTTCAGCATCATATGCAGTACCAGATGCTAATTTAATTTCTATGAAACAATATCTGGAAGCAGCTCGAGCTATGAACGAAGTAGTAAGCATTCCCATAATAGCTGATTGTGATACTGGCTATGGCAATGTGAATAATTTGATTTATGCTGTAAAATTATTTGAAGAAGCAGGGATTGCTGCTATTAGTATTGAAGATAAAAAATTTCCTAAGGATAATAGCCTTCTTAATGGAGGGCGACAAGAATTAGCATCGATCGAAGAATTTGTTGGTAAAATTAAGGGTGCTAAGGATAATCAAAAGACTAAGGATTTCATTATTATTGCTCGGGTGGAAGCTCTTATCGCGGGTTGGGGTCAAGAGGAGGCTTTGAAACGAGCT
>JAUVOA010000297.1 GCA_030599445.1 Atribacterota bacterium
AGAAGCTTAGAAAAGAAGAAGCAATAAAAGAACTGCAAAATGAAGCAGGGAAGAAATTTGATCCTAAACTGGTGCAGGATTTTTTGCAAATTTTGCATTAAATTATCTTAAATAAGTCCATTTCTATTGTTTAAAAGTAAACAAGAGGGCATTGATCTATAAATTATAGAAAAATGACTTAAGGTAATTCATTATACTAAAAAGGAGTCATCTGCAAGTTAAGCCCTTTAGCAATTTACTGAAGGGTTTTTTATTTTTAAATATTTCACAGAAAAAGAAGGAGTTTTAAAAGTTTTGTCGTATATATGGTAATAGATAATATAAATATATCTATTTCATATACCACCAAGATTAAAAGATTCGTCCCAACTAATATACCCAATTTCTAATTAATAATGCCTCTGTAATTATCTTATTGCACTACTCTTTCCTACTACAATAACTAGAATAAGAAGCAAAATAAGTAATTATTTCATAAATATCTTTTGATATCTTAAAGAGATCTATCTAATAATTTGGAAAAAGTTAAAAAATTATTGAGCTAGTACAAGATTACCTTATCTTAGAGTATGAATTTTAACTAGCTATCTTTAAACTAATTAACTAAATAGAAGACTTAAAGAAAGGGGGATACAAAGGTGACAACTTTTTTAATGTTTGGAAAATATTCAGCAGAAGCTATGAAGGGAATAAGCGCTGCCCGTACAGTAGAGGCCCAGAACCTTATTAAAAAGAATGGTGGTGAAATGGTCTCTGCATATATTCTACTAGGAGAGAATGATCTGCTTCTTATTGTAAATTTCCCTAGTATAGATGAGGTGATAAAATCCTCAATGGCTCTGAGCAAATTACTGGGAATATCAATTTCTACTGTCCCGGCAATAACGGTAGAACACTTTGATAAGATTATTGCTTAAATAGTTTTTAGCTGTTTGTATTTAAAAAATTACGAGTTTTTAATTTAATGAAATATATAATTAAGGGTTAATGTACTAGCTCAATAAAAATCCATTTACTTTGGTAAATTTATTAGCAACATAATTTTAAATACATCTAGTCTTAAATCTTTTTATTTTAAGTGTAACTATGTCCTACAATGCCCCAACCTATAATGCCAGCTCGATGAACTTTGAGGTTTTAGGCTCCCTTTGGCCTTTTACTGAAGAGCTTTTTATTTTTTATAATATTTTTCAAAAAAGAAGGATTTTCAAAATTTGTGTTGTATTAAAATATAGAAAGATATGAGAAATTTAGGTTATGAATAATTAGAAGAAAGATAAAAGACATTATTAGAGAATTTTAAAATAAATAGTAAGTTCGGACATAAAGAGTTAGACGCGATTTCAGCCCGCTTATACTAGTAAGAAAAAAGGAGGTAACATATCATGGCTCAGAACGATAATGTTAAAGTGTTGAAAGTCACCTTGATAGTTTTCGCGGTTATATTGTTGGTCTATGGATTCGGTTTCTTGTTTGTTCCTGACCTATTGGTAAAATTGTCAGGTGGAAACCCTGTTGAATTCGGCTGGTTACGATGGTCTGGAGGTGTGATTATGGCACTGGGAATAGGTTGCTTAATGGTTTCTAGTAAACCTGAAAAACAGGGTATTTTCGTGACATCGATGACACTGGTTTCTTTATTTACCGGTCTAGGGATGCTATACAGTTGGATTATGCAAGAATTTAGTGCAGCAACCTGGTTTATTGCATTACCTACCTGCCTTGCTTTAGCAATATCCTGCCTTCTCTGGTGGGGTCGTGGACAGGCTAAAGGGATTCTCTGACCAGGACAGATAGTGATTTATTTAAGTACCGAGTAGGATATTTGGATATCTTTCTCTCTATCCCACATTTTCTTATAATTTCATATTTATATTCAGTTATTAGAAGATATTATGTAATGCGGGCTGAAATAGCGTCTAACCTTGAAATTCTATTCTAGGTAAGTTTTTTAAAATGTATAGTATAAGCATAAAAGATAATTTCCTTAAACTTAATTATTTAAAGAGTCAAGTAAATCCCAATATGACCAGCTCTGACTCTTTTCATCTCAAGACCTATCTTATCCCATAAAAGCACGCTTTCAGACATCAACCCGGGGAGCCTTGACCTTTCAAGCCCTTTGGCCTTTGCTGAAGGGCTTTTTTTATAAATCATTTTCTAAAAAAGAAGGATTTTTGAAAGTTATGTCGAATATATAAATATTCAAGTATAGCTAAAGTATTTGGAAAATATAATCTTAAAAGGGCTAAACGATATTAGAAAATATTCGCAATGCTGCGGATATTATGCCATTTTAGTAGGATAAACGAAACAATGTGTCTATTAGCCAAGTGAAATTCCACTCCCTCGCTTAGAAATGGAAATTTATATATCTTTATGTTGAAAGGGTGATAATATGAGAGTAAAACAGAAAAATTTTTTTCATAATTTCTCGTTAAGACATCCTATCCAGATTGGTATTATACTCTTTAGTATTATATTAGTGCTCAGAATCATAGAAATATTTTGCCTGAGATTAGATGAAGTATGGGGAGAAGTTTTCGTTTCAAAGTTACTTGGATTCTTGATTATTATCGGTTATCTCTGGCTAGTCAAAAGGAAGATAAGAGACATAGGGTTACATTCTAACAACTTTCTCAAAAGTATATCGATAGTAATAGTAGTTATGACCATAACCCTTGCTTTTAGCTACTTTGCCGAGTGGATATATCTTGTTAGGAGAGGATTGCAACCTTTCTTTATAATTGCTCCTATTAGTAATTCTCTCGATGCAGAATTGGCGATTCAAGGTGGATTTCTTTTCGGATTATGGTTGATCTTCGGTAAT
>JAUVOA010000308.1 GCA_030599445.1 Atribacterota bacterium
ACTAGTTCTCAGCAAGATATGATTCACGAGATACGAGATACTAATTTTAAAGGGAGTGGAAGGGTATTGAGTAAAAGATTATATTATGAAGAACCATATCTACAAGAGTTCAAAGGAAAAATATTAGAAAAAGTAAAAATAAATGGCAAACCTGCTCTTATTTTGGATAACACTTGTTTTTATCCTACCTCTGGTGGTCAACCAAATGATTTAGGTTATATTCAGGGTGTATCAATAGTTGATGTAATAGAGGATAATGAGAAGATAATCCATATTTTAAAAGAAGGTATTGAAGAAGAATGCGGAGATACAATAATAGGAAAAATTGACTGGAAGAGAAGATTTGACCATATGCAGCAACATAGTGGGCAACATATTCTTTCTGCCGCTTTCGAAAAATTATGGAATGCCGATACGGTATCTTTTTATTTGGGGGATGAAATTTGCACTTTAGATATCATGAAAGATAACATTACTTCCGAGGAAGTAAAAAAAGCGGAGATATTATCTAATAATATCGTTTTAGAAAATAAACCGATTAAACTATATTTTGTGGACCAAGAAAGGGCAAATGAATTAAATCTAAGGAAAATTCCTCCTCAAAAAGGAGATATAAGAATAGTAGAGATAAAGGATTTTGATATGTGTGCTTGCTGTGGCACTCACTGTGGGACTACCGGAGAGGTTGGCCTGATTAAAATCTTAAAATGGGAGAAACGAGGAGTAAAAATTCGGTTGGATTTTATATGCGGTAAGCGTTCTTTGAAGGACTATTATTGGAAAAATGAATTAATTAAGAATATTTCTAATAAATTAACGATTAAGGATTCCGAACTGGGAGAAGCGATAGATAGGATGCTTGAGGAGAGAAAAGAAATTAGGAAGAAATTAAAAGAATTTAAAGAAAAATTGCAGGATTATGAAGTAAAAAATGTAATTAATGAATCTTCTCTGAAAGATGACGGGATAAAGATTATAAGTAAAATATTTGAGGATAAAAATTTCCAGGAAGTAAGGGAATTAGTTCAGAAGATTATTAATTTGGATAACAGTGTAGTTATATTAGCTGGAATTAAGAGCAAAGGAGAGGGAGAGGGAGCAAAGATATTGTTTGCCTGTTCCAGGGTTTTAGAATATGATATGAATGGACTGATAAGAGAAGCGGGAAAATTTATTGAAGGCCAAGGAGGTGGAGCTCCCAATTTTGCGCAAGCCGGAGGGAAGAAAGCTAAGGGGATTGAAGATGCTCTGAATTTTGCTTTGGAACATTTTCAAGAATTTATTAAAAAATGAGAAAAAATAGAAAATTAATAAATAAATTAGTTTCCGTGATAGTTTTTCTTTTAATGACCTTCTTATTGGTAAATTTTAATTCATTTTCTGCAGAAAGAGATTTAAACAAAGAGCAGAAATTAGGAAAGAAACTATCTGAAAATATTGAGAAAAAATATGAAGTAATTGAAGATTCAAATCAAAATTCATTGATTGCTGGGATTGGTAATAAATTAGCTGAAGCTTCTGAGATGAGAGAGATGCAATTTCATTTCAGGATATTAAAAAAGGATGGGCCTAATGCCTTTTCTATTCCGGGCGGATATGTTTATGTAACTTATGATCTTTTTGATTATATCCATTCGGATGACGAACTCGCAGGTATTTTGGCTCACGAAATTGCCCATGTAATCCATAATCACGCCTTAAAACAAACCAGAGATAATACTAAATTTACTTTGCTGACTATTTTAGGAGTTCTTTTAACCGGAGAGCCTGATGTTGCTGTTTTGGGAAAGCTTACTACCATAACCCTTCTTAACCAATATAGCCGAGAATATGAAGAAGAAGCAGATTTAACTGCTATAAATCTCTTGATTAAGGCGGGATACAATTCGGTGGGTTTTTTAACTTTCTTAGAAAGACTGTATACCCGGGAAATGTTTAAGCCTGGAGTAAATTTGGGGATATTTCAGACTCATCCTGAAACTGAGAATAGGATTAATTATGTGAAAGATATGCTTATAGAGAAGGGAATAGATATCGATAGGCGGGCTACTACTGATTATCTTAAAGTGAGCTCTAAATATATATTAAAAGATTCTTTTTATACGGGCGTTATCTGTATTGATGATGTTCCTGTGTTAAATTTAACTTTTCCTAAGAGAGAGGAAATTTATCTTAAAATGATTGAAACCAGTCAAAATCTGGATAAATTCCTTAGCATTGATTTAGCCCCCTATGAAATAAATGTTTTAGTAGAAGGGACTGCTACTACACTCTTGATTCGTAATAATAAAATAATTTCTTTAGATAATTCAGAAACAATTTATTTAAAAAAGACTGCTGAAGAAGTGTTACATGAAACTAAGAATAAGATTAGGCAAGTGCTTTGGGAATTCAGACTTAATATGCCTTTTGATATTAAGGGAAATTTAGAAGATTAAATAGAGATAAAAAAATATTTTATTTGATTTTACAAAAAAATGCCCATCCCCAACAAGGGATAGGCATTTTTTCATTTTAGTTTATTTCATTAAATACCAATTTCTTATGTTTGTTATAAATTAAAATACTCCTATGCTTTTAAGGAAGACTATAAAGATAGCAATAGGTGCAACATATTTAATAAGGAAACGATAACCGCTGCCTAAAGTAATTCCACTTTTTGCACCAATATTTCCTTCTTCGACTGCCTTATCAGTTCCCCAGTACCAGCCGAT
>JAUVOA010000282.1 GCA_030599445.1 Atribacterota bacterium
CAGGAATAGGATAAATTAAGCTGATTATAGGATTTAATGCCTTGTTGGCCAGATTATTCCACCCCATCATAATTCCGATAAATAGTCCGGCAATGGAACCCGCAGAAAAACCTATAAGGACTCGGATTAAACTGCTTAAGAAATTATGTCCCAATACTCCACTGGCCGTTAAATACCAAAATTCTGTTACCACAGCAGAAAAAGGAGGAAAAAAGAAGTGACCAGGGATTAAATTCAACCGAGCAAGTATCTCCCATATTCCCAGAAATATAACAATGGGGATTATCTCCCATTTTAATTTAAATATTTTATATCTTTTCATTGTTTTATAAAACTCAAATCTAAAATATCTTCAGCCTTAAAGCTACTCTTAATGTAACCTAATTGGGCGACATAATCTATAGCTTCTTGAACTACTGCAGGATTAATATTAATAGTATATTCTAACCTGCTCATAGACCTTAATAAAACTTCAGGAGTAATCTCTGTCTTGGTAGCTATACCGGCTATTTCCACTGGGAAAAGGCTTCCCCCGGCTTCCTGTAATTGCCGAGCTACAATTTCTGCTGCCTCCTGTGGATGTTGATTAATCCAATCGGTCGCCTTTTGTGATATCTTTACTAATTTTTCAACGATCTCAGGATGGTCTCTTATCAATTCTTCTTTAACCACCAGAACACTCCCTTGCATTTCAGGCCAGACATCTTGACTCATCAACAACATCTTAAAATCCGATTCCTCAGCCATAGTAGCCCATTGTTCAGGGAGAAAGGCAGCATCTAATTGTCCTATTTTAATTGCTAAAACCTGTTTTGGAGGATTCATGCGCTGGATATTATTTAGTATTTTCTTCTCATCTAAATTATATATATCTATCGTTTTGTGGAGAAGCACATCTACTGCACCTCCTTCTCTAACACATCCAATGCGAATTCCTGGTTTTTCTAAATCCTTAACACTTTTTATTTTCTCAGGATTAACCACTAAGCTATAGCCATATTTATGGGTCCCGGTAACTATCTTTATCGGAACTTTAGCATTGGCATAGACATTTATGGCTGGCACCAGGCAAATATAAGCCACCTGAATATCCCCCCGAGCTAAAGCAGAAGCCAAAGCCATACCAGTAACATAACTCTCATAAGCAGACAAGTTAAGCCCTTCTTCTTCAAACCAACCCTTATCCTGACTTATATAGGCACAGGCAGCATGGTCCATAAATTCTACTGCCATACCTATGGGTATTTCTTTCTCCGAAAAACACTCCCCAAAAAAAGTAAAAATCAAAATTCCCAAGATTAATAGCAATATACATAATTTTTTCTTCATATTTTAATCCTTTTATTTTATCTACCGTCCCCTCATCCCGTAGGACCGGCGTCTCGTCTGTCCTACAAGGTGGATGATATTGGCATCTTTTATTTTTTTTAGGAAATAATCATTCAAGTATTTAGTAATTTTCTTTTTGAATAGTAAGTAATTTTACTCCTCTGCCATGAATCTGTTTAAAGACTACTCCTTCCGAAACAAGGCGAAGCACTAACTCAGGGTCAGTTACTCTTGTTCCGGAAACTAAATCTACTCCATAATCAAACCACACCGGCGAAAGAGGCGTAGTTGCTCCCAAGACCATAACTATACTTTCCTTTGGACACCAAGATAAAAGTTCTCCCATAGTACCATTAATTAAAGCAGTCCCGGTAATAGCAATAACATCAGCTTGAGGAATTACTCGTTTTGCTTCACTGGCTGGGATATCTCCACTTTGAGGTTTCCTCTCTACTACCCAAAGTACTTTAGTTAATTTACGTAATTTATTAACAAAAGGAAAATGACCTACTATTACTACTTTTTTATTTTTTCCTTTTTCATAAAGTATTTCTGCCGCATTAATATTTCGACATTTATTTAAATCTACTTCCAAGACAGAATTAATAGCAGCCATACCAACGGAAGCCTGTAACAAACAATCAGAATTAGCATAATTACAAAGTTCTAATATCGATTTTCCGGTTAAAGTCCCTGCTTCTCTTATAGGGGGAGGCATTTCCGGTTCATGGCTAAAAGTAGTAGAAGCTAATCCGCCATATTTACTCCATGCACCAGTCCAAAAAGGTCCTATACGTACTTCTTTAACTAAAATATCTCGAGCACTCTCCCCAATAGTTGAAATAATATCTTCTATAATTTTCATATATTACTTATCCTCCTTCTATTTTCTCTAGTGGCCGCAAAAACAGTATTGTTCATACCCCTTAAGATAAGCAACCCCGGCAATAGTAACTCCGTAAAATATAATCGGTTTTTCAATTAATAATGAAGTTAGAGTATCATTCACCACTGTAGTACCGGTAGCTAAAATCACATCTGCCCAGGATATAATTTCTTTGGTATGAGCAACATCCTCTATTGGCACCCCACACCTTTTTTGCCCCACGTTATCTGGATCTAAATCTACTACTCTAATTTCAAAATGTGCTGCTAAGTTCTCCACCATGGCCGGTTGCATCCCGATAAAAGCGATACGGGGATTGCCAAATCGCTCTTTGATATAATCTACCAGGTGAGCAGCACACTCTCCCGGTTTCTTGTCTCGACAGTGAACTGTCTTAGAAATATAATTTAGCTGTCGCAACACAGCATTTAAAGTAGCGATAAAAACTGCTCTCTTAAAATTATTATCCAGGGACATGGCTAAAATTTCCCGTAAACTGCCACTATAATTTCCCGGCATATCAGTAAAGGCCTGGCCTAAACTCCCTTTAAAATCTGCTTGAAGCATTACTTCTTTCCCTTTTAATAGAGGAAAATCATCCCGCTCCGGTTTTCCGATAACCTCTTGGGGGGTTAATGTCCGGGCACTTACCACTTCTACTTTTGAAGACATTAGATCCTTCTCCTTAATTAGATTAAAAAATCTCTCTTTTATATCATTATAAAAATCCATCTTCTTCTC
>JAUVOA010000186.1 GCA_030599445.1 Atribacterota bacterium
AGGCGCATTATGGGCTGCCATTCCCGGTTTGCTCAAGGCAAAAAAGCTGGTGAATGAAACAATTTCTACTTTGCTGTTGAATTTTATTGCTCCACTTATTATAAGTCTATCAGTTTTTGGTCCCTGGAGGTCTGCCGAAAGCGCGGCATACCCACAAACCCCGGCTTTTGTAGATGCTGCTCGTTTACCCGTAATCACCGGAACCAGGATCCATTTAGGTTTTATCTTCGCCATTGTGGCCCTTCTATTATTATGGTTTTTTATGAAATATACGAAATGGGGTCTTGAAATTCGCGCAATCGGAGGTAACCCGGAGGCTGCGGAACGGATGGGTATTCGCCTGCAATGGTATATTCTGATCGTTCTCTTTATTGGTGGTGGAATAGCCGGACTGGCAGGTATGGCAGAGGTAACGGCAATACATGGCCGCTTGAGAATCGGTCTCTCCCAGGGTTATGGATATAAAGGTTTTCTTCTCAGCTGGATCACCGGAGGAAGTCCCATCGGGATTCTATTAATGGCTTTTGTCTTTGCGGTAATAACTTCAGTGGGAGATACCCTTCAGATCACCCAGGGGGTTCCTTATGCGGTTATTAACATTCTCTTTTCATTAATATTGTTTGTGGTCCTGGCTAAACCGGCTTTGAAAGGAAAGAAAAAATGATAATTATTTTTTTACGGGGAGTTTTTTCCAGCTCGCTTCTCACTGGCACCAGCTTGCTCTACGCTACTTTAGGTGAGGTTATTGTAGAGCGCTCTGGAATCGTCAACCTTGGTCTGGAAGGTATCCTGTTGATTGGTGCTTCAACTGGCTTTGCAGTAACAGCGGCGACAGGAAATGCCGGTCTTGGACTATTAGTTGCTGCCCTTGCCGGCGGTGTATTTAACTTATTGTTTGGCTACCTGGTGGTAACCCGTCGGGCAAATCAGCTTGCCAGCGGTCTTACCATGATGTTCCTGGCCTTCGGAGTCAGTGCTTTAATAGGTAGACCTTATGTGGGAGCCATGATTAAAGGATTACAAAAAATTCCTATCCCTGTACTTACTGAGCTTCCCTGGGTGGCGGGCAGTACCCTTTTTAACTATGATATTTTAGTCTATGTGGCTATACCGGTTGCCTTTTTAGTATGGTTCCTGCTTTTTTATACACGCTGGGGATTGAGCGTAAGGGCTGTTGGCGAGAATCCAATAGCGGCATTTGCCGCTGGCCGGAATCCTTTCTTTATACAATATCAAGCTCTATTCGCAGGGGGTTTGTTGGGCGGTGTAGGGGGCGCTCATCTTTCGATTGCACTTACACTCACCTGGTCAGAGTTAATGACATCCGGAAGGGGTTTTATTGCCATTGCACTGGTAATATTCTCGAAATGGCATCCCCTCCGTGCGATTGTCGGTGCATTTTTATTTGGTGCTGCAGAAGGACTTCAACTTCAGCTCCAGGCACGGGGATCGGGTATTTCTCCCTTTATTTTGGAAATGTTTCCCTATGTTCTCACACTTCTCGTTCTTTTAATCTGGGGCGGTGCGAGAAGATTTGCGGCACCGGCAAGTTTGGGCAGGGTATTTCATGGCACCGAATAGAAGACTGTTGTATAGCAACAAGGTATAACAGACACTATTTTAATTATTAGGAGGAATAAGATGAAAATCGGAATGATATGTCTTTGGAATGCCGCTAATGGTCCTTCCATTCATGCGGAGTTGTTGGGTCGAGCCTGGGTGAAATTAGGCCACCAACTTAAAATATTTTCTGCCCAGAAACATCCTGATGCCCGTCCAACCTTTCAAGAAGATGAGGATTTTGTAATCAGACATTTTAGGATTGATGAAGTCATACCATTTACCCGGGCGACTTCCTTTGACCCTTCTCCGCTTTTAAATGAAGAATATGAAATTTTTGTCGCTCAAAATGTAGAGAGATTACCTGCTGAAAAACTACTTGAGGTCTTTCCCCGGATTAAGAAAAAAGCAGTTACTGTCCAGGTTGTACATGAGGGTAAAGCCCCGGAGGATCCTCTTTATTACCAATTTGACTGGGATGCTATTGTATGTTTTGACCAGCGATATAAAGATTATCTGGTCAAGTCTTTTCCTGCTGAAAAGATTCATATGATATCTTATCCTTATCACCCTCTCAAGCTGGGGAATAAAAAAGAAGCCAGAAGAAAGTTAAGATTACCCCAGGATGAAAAAATTGTATTCTCCTTTGGCTTCAGGCCAAAAGATGTTATATCTGCCTTACCTTACCTAAATGAATTAACCCAAGAATATCCTCTCCGATATGTGGTTATTGCTAATCCCCAAAGTGAACTGGATGAATTATATCAGGCGCAGAAGAAATACAATTTTATAGACCTTAAAGTAAAGGCTCTCCCTTTAGATGAGTTATATGACTATCTGCATGCTTCAGATACGTTACTCATTCACAGGGAGTCCTCCCAAAAGTATCCAGCAGTGGTGTCCAGTTCGGTCTGCCAACTTTTAGGTTCTGGCTGTCCCATACTGTTTCATCAGTCAAACTATGTAGAGTTACACGGAAATGAAATTATAAAATATCGCGACTTTAAAGATATGAAAACTAAACTTGTTGAGCTGTTCCAGGGCAAATTATTCAACCTCACCAGAATAAAGGATTTTTTAAAGGACTATGAAGCGGAAAGAATTGCCGAGAGATTTATAAAATTATTTAAAGAGTTAAAAGAAACTCGAGAAAGGAGGAAAAGATGATATCCTCATTTAATCAAACTATTCAAAAATTAGGTGAAGGTGAAATCATTTTGCTGGACTCCGGAGATACTATCTTCAAGATGGATTCTTTTACAGACAATCCTATTGTAAAACCTCAAGACCTGGGGCTAATCTGGAAAGAAGATGATACGCCAAAAATTGGGGCTGTTTTTAACCCGGGAGCTGAAATCTTCCAGGATAAAGTCATTTTATTACCAAGATGCCACCAGGGATATCGGAAAGGTAAATTCTTTGATGAAAAACTCGGCATAGAGCGCTCTTACCTGGAAAATTATATTTCCGAGATCTTGCCTTTAGTGAGTGATGATGGAATTCATTTCACTCGATTTCGGGATGTAGTAATCCGAGGTGATGGCACTGACCACCAGGACTTTACTTATGGGATAGAGGACCTAAGGATTATTAAATATGACCATAGATTATTATTAGTCGGATGTGGCAAAATTAAACCTCCCTTCAAAGGCGAGAATGCTGACCGAATTGCCATTTATTCCACTGAAGATTTCGTAAACATTTCTTATCATGGCCTGGTGGAATACTTTGATTCTCGAAATGCCATCCCTTTCTCTGAACCGATAGATGGTCGATACTATATACTTTTGCGGTTCCATCCCAATATTCATCTGGCTTATCTTGAAGCCGGCATAGAACAATTATTAAATCCTTCTAAATATAAAAAAGAATGGGAAAAGATCTATGAGCAACGTCAGCAGAATCTTCTTTTAGAAGCGGGCTATTTAGTACATGAAAAGGAGAAAATTGGCCCCAGCACTCCTCTAATCAAGACCGACAGGGGATGGTTACTTATCTATCATAGTGTTGGTGAGATAGAGGAGGATATTTGCAAAGAGTATGGATTATCTGAAAAGATTAA
This sequence comes from Atribacterota bacterium, assembly GCA_030599445.1. GTDB lineage: Bacteria > Atribacterota > Phoenicimicrobiia > Phoenicimicrobiales > Phoenicimicrobiaceae > Sediminicultor. The sequence goes on from JAUVOA010000186.1 coordinate 3,623, forward strand.
AAGAGGATACTCGATATGTGCTGCCCTGTTAGACCTGGAAAATCCAGAGAAAGTTCTTTGCCGAACCAGACATCCAATTTACATTCCTTCAGCTCCTTATGAATTGTATGGTGATGAACAATATCCGGTAGATGTGCCAGCCGTGGTTTTTCCGGTAGGGGCAATCGTGAGAAAGGATAAGCTTATTCTCTATGCCGGGGCAGGGGACAAATGCATCATCCTCCTAAGCTGCAATCTGGATAATTTAGTTAAGTATCTATGTAAATCCAGTCAGGGAACGGTTCTTTGAGGGGAAGAAATCTCATCTCTATCAAATTATTTTCCTAAAAAAGAAGGATATTTTTAAATTTTGTCGTATATAGTTATTAGGTGTAAAAAAT
>JAUVOA010000266.1 GCA_030599445.1 Atribacterota bacterium
AGGGAGATATAAATTGAATCCCGAAAAAGAGAAAAATTATATTGATTTACCCTCACGCATAAAGAATAATTATAAAAAATTCAGTGAAGGTCAAAAATTAATTGCTACATATTTACTGAAACATTTCGATAAAGCTGCTTTTTTTACTGCCGCTAATTTAGGGAGAGTAGTGGGAGTTAGTGAATCTACTGTTGTAAGATTTGCTGATTTTTTAGGCTACGAAGGTTATCCTGCTTTACAAAAAGACTTACAGAATAGAATCAAAAATAAATTAAACACTGTTAGTCGACTAAAAAAATCTATAAATACAGCTAATAGCGGGGAAAATATTTTATATGAAGTTTTCCGTAATGATATTGATAATATTCAAAAAACTATGGATAATATTTCTCGAGAATCTTTTAATAAATTAGTAGAAGAAATGTTGAATGCAGATTCTATATATATTGTAGGTCTAAGAACAGCTACCTCTTTAGCTTACTTTATGGGATATACCCTCCATTTAATTTTAAAAAATGTAACTACCATAACTTTTGGAGTTAGCGATCTCTTCGAAAGGTTGATTAATATAAATAAAAAAGACCTGATAATAGGCATCACTTTTCCTCGATATACTCTGCAGACTGTGGAAATCATGGAATATGCCAAAAAGAAAGGAGCAAAGACAGCTGCGATTACCGATAGTGTAGTTTCGCCTTTAGCTCAACTGGCCGATGTTAGTGTATTTGCGGAAAGCAACCTTAATTCTTTTATCGATTCTTTTACTGCTCCTCTCAGCTTGATAAATGCTTTGGTAACCGCAGTGGGAGTAAAAAGAAGAAAGGAGAATTTGGAATCTTTATCTGAATTAGAAGAAATTTGGGAAAAATATAAAGTATTTTATTAAGATTTATGTTATAAAATTATTCTAACTTAATATTAAGGAAATAAACATTATAAATAAACTATTTTTTGGAAAGGGGAAAAAGAAATTAAAATGAATAAGAGCTTAATTGAAAAGCTATGGAGCGAGAACCCAGAAATTTATAAATTATTAAAGGAAAGTGAAAATTTACAAGAAACAAGGCAAAAATTCTTTGAATTTTCAAAAGACTTAGAATGGAAATATAGAGAAGGAGAAGAAAAATTACATAAATTAGAATATACTACCGCTTTAGAAGCAATAAAGGTATTCAATAACCTTATTTCTCTTCGAAATGAGAAGATCGCTGGTTTTAGTACTTTAGATCATCTGAGAGGTCTAACTAAAGATAATCAAGAGGTAACCGAAGAAGTGAGCGATGGTTTTTTAGAAGAATTTATTCACCTTTTCAAAGCTATGAAAGGCAAAGCAGGTATTTCTTCAGGATGGCTAAGGCCATTACTGGAAAAAGATGGTGTTAAAATAGTAGATTTTGCCAAGATTAAAGGTAGAGAAGCGGGAATATCTCGCTCTAATTATTTGGATAAACTTTATGAAAAAGTTCAAGATTTTATTAATCGTTATCCTTCAGGCTGTGATGATGAACTAGTTAAGGAAAGAGAAAAAAATCGCCAGAAAATTTTAGATTATTTCGGAGCAACTATAGATAATTGGAAGGATTATAGATGGCAATTAAAACATATTTTCCACAACATGAATCATTTAGGAATTCTTAAGAAATTAGTTCCTCTTAGTGATGAGGATTTAGAGGCTATTAAAATTGCTATTGAAAATAAAATACCCCTTGGTATTACACCCTATTATCTTTCTTTATTCGATTTTTCTCGCAGTGATAGAAAATATGACTATCAGGTAAGGTCCCAGGTCATTCCTCCCATGCATTATGTAACTTTAATGAAAGAACATCGTAAAGAAAGATCATATTACTTTGATTTTATGGGTGAGCATGACACTTCGCCTAAAGAATTGATTACTAGAAGATATCCTATGATATCTATTCTAAAGCCTTACGATACTTGTCCGCAAATTTGTGTCTACTGTCAGAGGAATTGGGAAATAACTGGTCCGATGATGCCCGAAGGGATGGTAAGTAAAAAGGCATTGGATAAAGCATTAGATTGGTTTGCTGAACATACCTCTATGAGAGATGTATTGATTACTGGTGGCGACCCCTTAGCCTTAAATGATGATCGGATAAAATATATAATGGATAGATTGTGTCAGATGGATCATGTGATAAATATAAGGTGGGGTACTAGAACACCAGTAACTGTTCCCATGAGAATAACCAATGAATTGACAAAATTAATTGGAAGTTATATAGAACCAGGGAAAAGAAATGTTTGTATAGTAACACATATTGAGAGTTCATCCGAAGTTACCCCAGAATTGGCTGAAGCAGTGATGAAATTTAGAAAACAGGGCGTATACATGTATAACCAATTAGTTTATACCTTGGAAACCAGTAGAAGATTTCAAAATGTAGCAGCGAGGATAGCGATGAAAAAGGCAGGAGTAGATCCCTATTATACTTTTTACCCTAAAGGAAAAGAAGAACACAAGGATTATCTTGTTCCAGTAGCGCGCTTATGGCAAGAGAGAAAAGAAGAAGCAAGATTGATACCTGGTATTTTTCGGACCGATGAACCGGTATTTAATGTTCCTCGTTTGGGCAAAAATCATGTAAGGGCGTGGCAAGATAGAGAATTAATTGCTCTCAACAAGGAAGGAAGGAGAATTTATCTATGGCATCCCTGGGAAAAGGGAATTGCTTTAGTTGAACCTTATATTTATAAAGACCTTCCCATTTATAAATATCTCCAGGAACTAGAAACAAGAGGAGAAAATATCGAGGAATACAAGTCAATTTGGTACTACTATTAAATAAACTCCCGGAAAGAAAAATTGACTATAGGAGGTGATATAGAAGAATTGAAGATGAGCTAAGCTCTTAGCTTAGAGCAGATTTTTATTACTAGACATAGTGAGTTTAAAAAAATAAAAAATGGAGGCAATAAAGTGAAGAAATCTTTAAGTATAATATTAATGGTTAGTTTATTAGTATTTTTGTTTTCCGGAATTAGTGTAGCTGCTACCCATATTACTTTTGGAACTGGCAGCCCA
>JAUVOA010000263.1 GCA_030599445.1 Atribacterota bacterium
AATATATACTATATACTCGATACTATATACTGTTTTTTAGGTTCTTGATTTTATTTTACTTACTATTATATCAATTGCTACATCATTTAGTCCACCCTGAGGGATAACTATATCGGCATATCTTTTGGAAGGCTCCACAAACTGTAAAAACATAGGCTTTACAACGGTTAAATATTGTTTGATTACTGAGTCCATTGACCTTCCTCTTTCCTTTGTATCTCTTACTAATCTTCGGATGAATCTTTCATCCTCATCTGCATCTACATAAATTTTTATATCCAATAAGTTCCTTATTCTTTCTTCTTCTAATACTAAAATACCTTCTAATATTATAATGTCCCGTGGAAGTACTTTTTCTGTCTCTTTTTTTCGAGTATAATCAGTAAACGAGTATATGGGCTTTTCAATTTCCTGTCCTTTAATTAATTTCTTTAAATGCCTTATCAACAAATCACTATCGAAAGCTGAAGGATGATCAAAGTTTATTTTCTTTCTTTCTTCTAAAGGAAGATGGCTTAAATCAATATAATATGCATCTTGTTGAAGTGCTACCACATTTACTCCCTTTAAGCTTTCATAAATCCTATTGGCAACTGTTGTTTTGCCTGAACCGGTTCCTCCAGCAATGCCTATTAATAATGGTTTCATAATCCCACTCCTTAAAAGGGAAACAAAAGTGCCAGGCACTTTTGTTTCCCTTTTTGTTTATTTTTTGTTTTTTAGGTGTTCTTGATAGGTTTTGGAAAATATATGCTTTCCATTTTCTCCCAACACAAAATATAAATAATCTTCTTCTTCTGGTTCAAGGGCTGCCATGATTGAATCGAGGCCGGGATTACAGATTGGACCCGGAGGAAGTCCCTTGTAAAGATAAGTGTTGTAGGGAGAATCTATTTTTAAATCGTTTTCATCTAATATTTCTTTCGGCGTTTCTAAAATATACTGAATAGTAGCACAAGATTGTAATTTCATACCTATTTCTAATCGGTTATAAAAAACTGATGATACTTTACTTTTTTCCTCACTAAACTTGGCTTCTTTCTCAATAATTGAAGCCAAAATAATGATTTCATTTAGAGAAAATCCAATTTCTTCAGCTTTCTCTGTAAATTTATTTTCTATGGCTATCTGGTTAAAATTTGATAACATAACTTTAGACATATTTTCTGCTCCATATTTTTTAGGCACTTCGTAGGTGTCAGGGAACAGATAACCTTCCCAGGATTTTTCGCTATCTTTTGCTAATTTTAGAAAAGTTTCCTTCTCTGCGACCTCTTTTTTGTCCAGTAGTTCTGCAATTTGAGTATAAGTATAACCTTCCGGAATAGTTATTTTGTAGACTATTACTTCTCCCTTTACTAATTTATCCAGTATTTGGAGCATATTCATTGAGGGACTGAGGTTATATTCACCATACTTTAATTGGTCTTCCAACTTCAATAATTTAATTAAAATTCTGAATATATAATTATTTTTTCTAATTATTTCATTTTTTTCTAATACATCCACGATCTCTTTGGCATTAGTGCCGGAGGAGATATTAATAGCTTTTTGGGTCGCAGAATTTTCTTCTAAGGGGAAATATATAGCGGTAATAAATAAGATAGCAATCAAAAAAATCAAAGAAAATATGAAAAATAATTTACCAATAAAGTTCATTTTTTTATCTCTTTATTCATCATCATTCTATCCAAAAAAGATTGGAGAATTATTACTGCTGACATTTTATCAATAACTTTTTTCCTTTTTTTTCTACTTCGGTCAGTTTCAATTAAAAATTTTTCAGCTTTACTTGTGCTTAATCTTTCATCTTCTAACTCTACAGGCAGTTGGAAAGATGATTTAAGTTTTTCTGCAAAGGATAGGGCCTTTTGTGCCTGCCTACCTAAAGACCCGTTCATATTTTTGGGTAAGCCTAAAATTATTTTTTCTACCCTGTATTTGTCTATGATTTTTTTTATATTTTTTAAATCTTCTATTTTATTAATTGAATTAATGGTGGGTAGCCCCTGTGCGGTAATCCCCAGTTCATCGCATATAGAAATTCCGATTCTTTTTTCTCCTAAATCTATTCCTAAAATTCTCAAATATATTAATTCTCCAATCAAAACAGTATATAGTATATAGTATCGAGTCAAGAAAAAAAGAAAAGAAAAACTCAAGATAATATCGAATATATTTGGATTATAATTTATTTATTAATTTTACTGTCATTCGACAAATATATTTTATTTTTTCAATAAGCTCTGCTTTATCATTTTCATTAATATAATCTAATTCGTTTGCAATTATTATTTGCGTTTCTAATTCAGCACAACTTCCTAGTACTATATATAAGAACTGTTTATATTCTTTATTATGATATCTTCTAAATCCTTCTGCAATATTTGATGGTATCGAAACTGCTGAACGTCTCATTTGAGAAGTTAACCCATATAACTCTTCCTTTGGAAATTTTTTAGTCAATATATAAACATCTTTAACAACTTCTATTCCTTTTTGCCAGATTCTTAAATCTTCAAAGTTTTTTATTTTTTCAGTCATTCTTCTCTTTGCTCTTCTCTCTTTACTATATACTCGATACTCGATACTATATACTGTTTAAATAATTTCGTATACTTTTTCTAATGCCTGGTTTAGTTTGTCTACTTTTGACCCTCCGGCCTGAGCCATTGTTTTCTTTCCCCCGCCTTTTCCACCGACAATAGGAGCAATAGCTTTTATAATATTTCCAGCATTGTAACCTTTCTGTACTAAATCATCAGTAACCATTGCCAATAATGCAACTTTACCATTATCAAACACTGTCCCTAATACTACAATGCCAGATTTAATTTTATCTTTAATTAAGTCTCCCCAATTTCTCAAGTCATTATTATCTTCTGCTTCAACTTTGAGTGATACAATATTTACTCCTTTAATCTCCTTCTTTTTAGATAGCAGTTTGTCAACTTCATAATGGGCCAATTTAGTACGAATAATTTTAATTTTCTTTTTCATATTATTAGCATCATCCATTATCTGATTAATCTTTACTGGTATTTCAGAAGGTGTGGTTTGTAATTTGTCCGAAACTTCTTTGATAATATT
>JAUVOA010000061.1 GCA_030599445.1 Atribacterota bacterium
GCCTTAAAAGAACAGGATTATAACTATTTTTACCAAAAAGAAATTGAATTACGGAAAGAACTAAATTACCCTCCCTTTACCCATATTATTAAAATCGTGATTTTAGGAGAAGAGAAGGAAGCAGTTAAACAGAGGGCGGAATATCTAATCAGTTATTTGGAGTCCCTCCGCAAAGATAAAGAGTCTGCCGAATTTAAATTGCTGGGTGCTGTAGATATGGTATTATGGAAATCAAGAAACAACTTCAAAGTACAATTTTTAATAAAAGTAAAAGATTTAGAAAGATTTAACAAGGCATTTAAGAAAAAATATGATAAAATGTTGTCAAAGCATTTTGACCAAAAAAACAGATTAACTATTGATGTCGATCCGTTAAGGATGATATAGAGATAAAATGATTACACAGCTTGAGATTGCTTCGTCGCGTTGCTCCTCGCAATGACAGAGGAGAAAGGGATTCGATTCATCGAACTTGTAAAAATACGGGTCGGATGAATCCGACTCCTACAGGAAATAAAAAAATTTGTCAAATGACCGTCCCCTGACAAATTAATTTTAATCGGTGTAATCTCTCTAAAGGTAACAGGAGGAACAGATGGCAATATTAGAAATTAAAGAATACGGCGAACCCGTTTTAAGGGAAAAGGCACTACCGGTTAAGGAAATTACCCCGGAAATATTAAATCTTATAAAAGATATGGCTGAGACCATGTATACCGCTTCCGGAGTAGGTCTTGCTGCCTTGCACGTGGGGGTACCAAAAAGAATAATTCTTGTTGACGGAGAAGAAGACGGGTGAATAGTATTGATAAATCCGATGATTATCAAAAGCGAGGGAGAAGTTGTAGCAGAAGAGGGATGTTTAAGTGTTCCCGATATCTATAGCCAGGTTAAGCGTTCATCAAAAGTAACGGTAAAAGCACTTAACGAGAACGGAGACCTGATTGAAATTACCAAAGAAGATTTAATTGCGCGCGCGCTGCAGCATGAGATCGATCATTTAGACGGGATTTTATTTATTGATAGAATAGGAAGAATGGAAAGACAGATATTGTTAAATAAATTAAAAAAGAAAAAACAATGAAAATAGCGTTTAGCGTATAGGATTGCGGGCAGGAAGTACATGAAGGATTACCGTTTGTCGCATAGCGTATAACTGTAGGGGCACGATGCATCGTGCCCACGGTAGGGTAGTTCTCCTCTTTTTAAAAGAGATTAAAGGTAAAGTGAAATAGAGTTTAAATTATAAAAGATAAATATTTTTGGCAAAAAGGTGATAATTATGCTTAAGATTATTTTTATGGGAACGGCAGACTTTGGCGGGCCGGTTTTAGAGAAACTGACTGACAGTAGAGAAAACAAAATAGCAATAATTACCCAGCCGGACCGTCCTCAGGGACGCGGCAGAAAAATATTGCCTACTCCCATAAAAAAAATAGCCCTCGATAAGGGGCTGGAAGTATTTCAGCCTGAGAATATCAATGATGAAGAATCTATAAAAAGGCTGAAAGAATTTAACCCGGACGTTATCCTGGTGGTGGCTTATGGTCAGATTCTTTCCAACCATATCTTAAATATTCCCAAGACAGGATGCATAAATATCCATGGCTCCCTCCTACCTAAATATCGAGGTGCTGCCCCCATTAATCGGGCTGTTATAAACGGTGAAAAAGAGACAGGGATAACTTTTATGTTTATGAATAAGAAAGTAGATGCCGGTGATATTATCTTTCAGGAGAAGATAGACATTTCGCTGGATGAGACCTGCGGGGAACTCTATTACAGACTATCTGCTCTAAGTGCCGAGGCCCTCCCCAAACTTTTAGAAAAGATAAAAAGCGGAAAGATAGAACGAATTTCCCAGGATATTAAACTGGTGACCTTTGCCCGAAAGATGAACAAAGAAGACGGGAAAATAGACTGGAGTAATAAGGGAGAAAAGGTATATAATCTAATCAGAGGAACTATTCCCTTCCCCGGTGCTTTTACCTATTATAAAGGCAGAAAATTGAAAATTACCCGGGCAAGATTTCTGGATGATTATCAGGGTGAAACGGACACAGTCTCCCTCAAATCCGGAAGGGTAGTTAAAATTGAGAAAGATAGTATTTTTATCTCTACCGGGGATAAGGGTATTATAAAAATATTAAGGCTGATCCCTGCCGGCTCAAAAGAATTAACCGCTGAGCAATTTGTCAACGGTTATAAGATTAAAGCAGAAGATATATTAGGTTAGGAGGTTTTTATGTTTTTTTTCGACAGTACCATAATTATTTTAATACCGGCCATAATTTTAACCCTTTATGCCCAATACAAGATCAAAACAACTTATTTTAAATATTCAAAAATATTAGCTAAAAGCGGATTAAACGGGAAGGAAACAGCCGAGGAACTGTTATCGCGACACAATTTGAGTGATATTAAGATAGAACCGATAGAAGGCCGCCTTTCTGACCACTATGACCCCAGGCAGAAAAAGCTGGGTCTGTCCAAAGAAATATATTATGGTAAATCATTAGCTGCTCAGGGGATTGTAGCCCATGAAATCGGTCATGCCCTTCAGGATGCCAAAAATTATTTTCCGCTTTCTCTTCGCAGTAATCTGATACCGGTTACCAATATCGGCTCCCGCATGGCGGTCCCCCTGTTTTTAATCGGTTTTATCTTCAGTTCCCCCGCATTGATGGATATCGGCATTATCGCCTTTTCCTTAGCTGTCCTGTTTCAGTTAGTCACTTTACCGGTCGAATTTGATGCCAGTAAGAGAGCAGTAAACCTGTTGGTTGGAGCAAATATTGTTTCGGATACAGAAGAAATTAATTCCATTAAAAAAGTTTTAAGCGCTGCGGCATTAACCTATGTGGCTGCTACCTCGGTGGCAGTCTTTCAGCTGTTACGGCTTATAATGCTGAGAAATAGAAGATAGAAGGGAATATAAAATAAATCAGGTCTATGAAAAAAACAAAAGTTGATCCCATAAGAGAAATCATATTAACTATTTTGGTTAAAATTGATTCCAAACAGGGTTACATCAATATTCTGTTAAGTAAGTCATTGGATAAAAAGAAAATTTCCACCAGAGACGCCGCCTTTATCACCGAGATAACCTACGGAGTGGTAAGAAATCGAAATAAATTAGACTGGGTTCTATCTAAATTTTCTACTAAACATCTGTCGGAAACATCAGTATTGATTAGAAATATATTAAGAATGGGTGTTTACCAGTTGCTATTTTTAGACAAAGTTCCTGATTATGCGGTGTGTAATGAATCTGTTCAATTAGCAAAAAAATACGGGAATCCCGGGATAGCTAAATTTGCAAACGGTGTTTTAAGAAATATTATTCGAAACAGAGAGAATATTCGCTGGCCAAATAAAGAAAAAGAGGCCGCTCTATATATCTCCACGATTTATTCACACCCACTGCAGATAGTCGAGCGCTGGTTAAAAAGATTTGGCTTTGCCGATACGGTTAAAATATGTCAGGCGAATAACAGGATACCAACTTTGGTGATTAGAACTAATACCCTAAAAGTTTCCCGCTCTGATTTAAAAGGGATTTTAGAAAAAGAGAATATTTCGGTAAGAGAAGGGCTGTTTACCGAAGAAGCACTGCAGGTTAAAGGACTTCCCAATGTCACCAAATTCCCCGCTTACCGGGAGGGACTATTTCAGATTCAGGATGAAGCATCAATACTGGTCTCCCATCTGCTCGACCCTTCACCCGGTGAATTCATAATCGATATTTGCAGTGCTCCGGGAGGGAAGACTACCCATCTTGCCCAATTAATGGCCAATAAAGGCAGTATTCTGGCAATGGATAGCGATAAGTCAAGATTATTAATGGTAAAAGATAACTGCCGGAGATTAGGAATAGATATAATAAAAACCCGGCAGAATAATGGGGCTATATTAGCTGAAAAATACCTAAAGGCGGCAGATAAAGTTTTAATAGATGTTCCCTGTACCGGCATAGGAGTGATAAGGAGAAAGCCTGATTTGAGATGGCAAACTTATGACTCAAAAAGATTCGAACAGTTGACCGAACTGCAGGGGAAGATACTGGACACTGCTTCCAATTACCTGAAAATCGGCGGGAGATTAGTATATTCTACCTGCAGTACCGAACCGGAAGAGAACGAGGAAATAGTAAGTAAATTTTTAGAGGAACATCCTGATTTCGAGTTAGAAGATTTAAGTAAATTTAAAAATGAGCGAAAATTGGATACCTTTGTATCAGACCAGCACAAGCAGAAGAAATTTATTCAGATACTCCCCGGGCTTTCTAATTCAGATTTAGAGCTGGATGGATTCTTTATGGCAAAAATGATAAGAAAAGGGTAGGGTTATAAATGGATTGGATAGGAAAAATCTTTCGTTTTACCTTTAAATCATTTCTCACCACGGCTTTTATAATTTTTGTAGTGGGTGCCGGGGCGTTAACCGCCCTTCTGGCATTCCAAAACATGTTCGATGTTTCCGATACCGTAGTCCCCTCGGTAATCGGTGACGAATTAAATGTTGCTCAGGAAAAATTGTATGATGCCGGACTAAAGATTTATGTCTCCGGTGAGGAATTTGACGAAAGAATCTTCCGAAATAAAATCATCGCCCAGGATCCGGCCAGCGGGGCGAAAGTAAAAAAGAACAGAGAAATTTATGTGGTAGTAAGTAAAGGGAGCAAGGTTATTGCCTTAAACATTCCTGACCTCAAAAATAAAGAGCTGAAAGAAGCCACTGTCATTATCGAAGAATACGACCTGATTTTAGGCAGAATTACCTATACCAATCATTTTTCCGTCCCCAAGGACGTGGTTATTGCCCAAACCCCTGAGCCGGGAAATATAAATTCAAACAGCAAAGATGTCAATCTATTAGTCAGCAAAGGACCTTATTAGTATATTCGTATCGCGTATCGCGTATCGAGTATCGCGTTTAGTAGGGGTCGGATTCATCCGACCCGAAATATATCTGTCATTGCGTTTCTTTTCTGTTATTCCCATGAAAATGGGAATCTATCTTTCACTATATTTTCCTCCCCCTTGGGGGGGGATTAAGGTGGGGGTTTCACTATATACTATTCAACTAACGACTAATTAGACCGGTAGACCGGTAGACTGGAAAACTGGCAGACTAAATAAGATCGTAACTTGTATCTTGTAACTTAAAAAAATTGGAGGAACATCACTTGAAAAAAAATTCATTAAAATATTGGCTGGCCTGGAATAAAATACCGGACATAGGTCCAAAAAGATTTTACAAATTACTTGAATACTTTGGCTCAACCGATACTGCCTGGAAGGCAAAATCAGGAGAAATATCCAGAGTACTAAATTTGAGCAGTAAAATATCCTCAAGGCTCTTCGAAGAAAAAAACAATATCATTCCCGAACGGGAATTAGATTTAATACATAAACATAAAGTCAATGTGTTAACCATAGAAGATGCCCTATATCCGGAAAATCTAAAAACCATTCATTATCCTCCTCCGGTTTTATATTTTAAGGGAACTATCGTTGAAGCAGACAAAAACTCTATCTCCATCGTGGGCTCAAGAAAAGCCACCTACTACGGAAAAATGGTAGCCGAAAAATTAAGCAAAGATTTAACTTTAGCCGGATTGACCATAATTAGCGGAATGGCCCGGGGAATAGATACGGCCGCGCATAAAGGCGCACTTTCAGTAAATGGTCGGACCGTAGCAGTATTGGGTTGCGGCATTGACCATATATATCCTCCCGAAAATAGAAGGTTGGCTCAAGAGATAGAAGAATCAGGAGCAGTAATTAGCGAGTTTCCTCTTTCTACTTTACCGGAGAGACAGAATTTCCCCCGCAGGAATCGTATTATCAGCGGATTAAGCTTGGGAACAGTGGTAGTGGAGGCAGCTGAAAAGAGCGGTGCCCTAATTACTGCTGATTTTGCCCTCGACCAGGGCAGGGAAGTATTTGCAATTCCGGGTAATATAAATTCTCCGTTATCCAACGGTTCGCATAATTTGATAAAACAAGGAGCAAAATTAGTAAACAATTATCAGGATATCTTAGAAGAAATTCACATAGCACTTCCCCAAAAAACAGCTGAAAAAGAGATGATTAAAGAAGATACTTCTCTAACCGGAGAAGAAAAGATAATTTATCGGTTAATTACCAAAGAACCTACCCAAATAGATGAAATTATTGAAACCAGCAAACTTTCCGCCGGTAAAGTCAGCGAGATATTACTAAACCTCGAACTAAAAGATCTAATAAAAGAAATCGAAGGCAAAAGATTCATCAAATTATAATTTATATTGCCTTAATAAGAATCATTTAGTATAATGTAAAATGTCGGGGCGTAGCGCAGTTTGGAAGCGCACCTGAATGGGGTTCAGGGGGTCGGAGGTTCAAGTCCTCTCGCCCCGACCAGAATATCTACTTAAAAGCTGCCTTTTACCACCCCAAAAATATGGTAGCCACATCATAATCAGACCCACTGGAATATTTTAGGGAATGCTTATCAAAAAATAATAATTCCGAAAAATATTACCGTTTACACCTTACGAAACACTTCGCAAAATATACCAATTTGGAAGCATAAATGAAGTATTTCAGTTATTTTTCATTAGGCGCAATGCAAATATTTGGGGCATTTTAAAAATATTTTTACTTGCTATAATTAATTATAGCAAAATAGGAGGTATTCTTATGAAAGCAATCCAAACAGGTTTCGGTGTTTCCTGGGTGAGAGCTACAGGAATGTTATATCCGAAAGAAAAACGACTTTTTGAAGATCCCTATTCTGAAAAAATGCTATCACCTTTTTATAAATTCTTCATATTTCTGCAACGTTCACCTAAAATAAATGATGCTATGGTAAAATCGAAAGAAAAAAGTACTCCTGGGATTATAGGTTGGATGTTTTGCCGTTTTCGTTATATAGATGATGTATTAAAAGATAGTATTGTAAAAAAGGAAATTGAAACAGTAGTCAACCTGGGTGCCGGAATGGACTGCCGTGCATATTATACTCCAGGGATAGAAAGTATACGTTACTTTGAATTGGACCATCCATCAGTAATAAAACAGAAAAAAGTAAAAATGGGAAAAATATTAGGAAAGCTTCCCAATCGCATTATTTTTGTTCCTATTGATTTTGAGAAGCAAAGTCTTGATACTGAATTAAAAAAAGCAGGATACAATTTAACCTCCAAGACTCTTTTTATCTGGGAAGGGGTTACACAATATATTTCAAAAGAAGCTAATGATAGTACTTTAAAATATGTAGCGCAGGCTGCTCCCGGTAGTAAAATTGTCTTTACCTATATCATAAAGAGTTTTATTGAGGGTAAAAACATCCATGATGGTATAAAAGTTATGTATAAATATATGCGTAAGAAAAATAATCCCCTCTGGATTTATGGCCTGGACCCGAATGATATGGGTGGTTATCTTTCAAAATATTCCCTTTCTCTTATTGAAGATATTGGATCAGAGGAGGTTCGGGAACGTTATATGAAATTGGTAAACCTTGATTTAGACGTATTCGAAATTGAGCGAATAGCTCTGGCTGAGGTAAAAAGATAAAATATAAAAAAGTGCACAGCGCCTAACAGAGCATATGTGATCCGGCTTCGCTCCATGCTTCGACATATTTTGCTTTCGCGTTGCTCAAGCAAAACGTCACATATGCTCAAGACGTTATACGAAATGCTCACTCGGGGCAAAATATGAAAATAACATACTAAAACAAATAAAAGGAGGAAAATCATGTCGCTTACACCGGTCTTTGAACTAGGTTTATGGAATGCCTGGATTTTCATGCTTTTAGTTCTCTTACCTCTTCCTTTAGTGGTTTTATTTCGTAAAGGCGTATTTAAAAAAACAGCTTCTATTCATGCCTCTATTCTTACTGAGACGGAGAATAATATTTTCATTTTCTCAAAGATAATTATGTTATCA